>JBHJJJ010000145.1:0-21846 GCA_050042755.1 Rivularia sp. (in: cyanobacteria) | reverse complement strand
TGTCATTAATTCGGCTATATTGTCAATAAAGTCTGAAATAATCCCATTATTCATTACTTCTTACTTCTTACTCATTACTTCTTACTCATTACTTCTTACTCATTACTTCTTACTCCTTACTCAGCCTATACTCTAAATTTAGATGCGTTTGCCCTGTAGAGGGGGTAGAGGGGGTAGAGGGGGTAGAAAATAAAAAATATTTTATTTGTTAACTCCTAATTCATAACTCCTAACAGATAACTGTTCACAACTAACAACTAACCACTAACAACTAACTTCTATATTCAAATTTACGAGATGCTAGAGACATAGAATAACAAAATACCCAATAAATTAATCCTGTAAATAAAGAAACTTCCGCATATCGACCTAAAAATGGGTGTTGCTCTAGAATAGAACGTGCAATTCCGGTGAATTCTAGGAATCCGACTAAAGATAATAAAGAAGTATCTTTAAAAAGTCCGATAAATTGACCTACAATTGCGGGAATAACTGCACGTAAGGCTTGCGGTAATACAATTAAGAATAATACTAAAGCAGGATTGAGTCCCAAAACTTTAGCAGCTTCGATTTGTCCCCTTGGTACAGACTGCAACCCTCCTCTGACATTTTCTGCCATATAAGCGGCGCTGAACAATATTAATCCAGCCACACCCCGTAAAACTCTGTCTAAACGTATTGGCAAAAATAATGGCAGCATGACTTGAGCTAGGAACAAAATTCCAATTAATGGTAATCCCCGGATAACTTCAATGTAAAGGATAGAAAACCAACGCACGACTGGTAAATCGCTAGTGCGTCCTAAAGCGAGTAAAATTCCCATGGGGAAAGATAGTAAAATACTGATTGCTGCCATTAACAAAGTCAACAGCAAACCATTCCACTCATTTGTCGATACCGAGATCAAGCCTAATCCACCACCAATTAACCATAAAATGATTGGGAAAGATAGCAACCATGCCAAACTTAACCAAGGTACGATAAATTTGGCGAATTTTCCCCCAAGCCAAACACTAGTAAATCCTAAAATTCCCATACCCAGTAACCACAAACGGGAGTTTAAATCAGTTGGGAAAATTACCAAGAAAATACTAGATAAAAAAGCAGTAATAATTAAAGTTTTTTTCGGAATATTTTGGCTAAATATACCTAAACTTAAACAGGTGAGTGTAGAAGCAATTAAGCCTGCAATCCAAACTCGCCAATATAGAGATTGCGGATATCTACCAACTAAAAATAAACGTAAATTAGCTTCAACAACCTGCCATTGTGCTTGATTAATTATCCAATCAATTAGATTCCATCCAACGAAGAATATAAATATTAAGCAGGCAATTGTTAATAAGCTATTATACCAAGTGTTGAATAAATTTTTATCCATTAGTTGTTAAGAGTTAGGAGTTAGGAGTTAGGAGTTAGGAGTGAGGAGTGAGTAGTGAGTAGTGAGTAGTGAGTAGTTAGGAGGGAGGAAATTAAAAATTATCCCCCCATCTCCCCATCTCCCCATCTCCCCATCTCTCTTCTCCCCCTATCTTTCCTTAATCTGCACTGTTTTATTCAAAAAGTTCATCACTAAGGAAATAGTTAAACTAAAACTGAGATAGGTAACCATGATTAATAACATTACTTCTACAGCTTTCCCGGTTTGATTAAAAGTCGTCGAAGCTACAAAATAAATATCGGGATAACCAATAGCGATCGCTAAGCTGGAGTTTTTCGTTAAGTTTAAATACTGACTTGTTAATGGTGGAATAATTACCCGCAAGGCTTGGGGAAATATTACCAATCTCATTATCAATCGCGGTTTTAAACCTAACGAGCGAGCCGCTTCCCATTGTCCTTTTGATACCGATTGAATTCCACCGCGAACAATTTCGGCGATGAATGCACCAGTATAAAAAGTTAAACCGATTAATAAAGCGGCGAATTCTGAAGAAAATTGAAATCCTAAAACTTCTAAACCACCTTGGCTCAGATAAATCAATCCTCCAAGGGAAATTCTATTATCTAAATTGGGGAAACTGAGAAAAACAGCAGAATACCAAAATAGTAATTGCAACAATAACGGCGTGTTGCGAAATATTTCTACATAAATTAAAGCAATGTTTCGCACCAACCAGTTATCGGCAAGTCGTGCTATTCCCGCACCTATACCGATAATAGTGGTGAGGATAATCCCCACGACGGCGATTCGCAAGGTATTTAGTAAACCCACCCATAAAGCACGACTGTAAGCGTCGGTGGGTTGATAAGCGATGGGAGTTTCCCCGATATCAAAAGACGCTTCCTGTTGGAGAAAATCAAATCCAAATTGGATACCTAACTGCTGTAAATTACGACTAACATTAATAAATAAAACTATAGCGATCGCGATAGCTAAAATTACAGCAACAGCTTGTGTCGCAATCCGCCAAAAACGGGTATCGCGCCAAAATGACATAAATCAATTATCAATTATCAATTACCAGTGAAGAGCACCCATGAGATTTTTTTAGGAGAAAAAAATTATATTGGGAACCCTTGACAGAGCTTTAGATCTCAATACATTTAGATAAGTTGTACAACAAATAATAAGTTTATACAATTTTTTCGTGAGCGATTAAATATTTATCCACAGATTTTTGAATAACCTTCATATTAAAATAGATAGGAGCCCCCGGTACAGCCCGATTGCAAAAAAATATTTTCCACCTTCCGAATTGCTGCTCGATTCTGGAATGTAATCTGATTTGCTTTGATTAGATACATACATTATTATGGGAAAAATCTGCTTATTTAAGGGATATTTGTAATGGAAGCAAAAGAATTATCTCTTGTACCGGAAATGAACTGTATGCGGCGTTCGTTTGATTTAAATGCGCCAGAAAACTTTTTCACTACGCCTTCTACTACAAAGAATGGTATAGAAAACGTATATAATCATTTTTTACATAGAGATAGTGATATTTATATTACAACTTATCCAAAATCTGGTACAACTTGGACTATATCAATAATTGAACATTTAATGAACAAAGTTCCTGAAAAAGGTATTTCAATTGGTATGAGTACACAGGAATTTTGTGTGTGGTTAGATCGGGTTGCAAGTAGAAAAGAATGGCGTTTTATATTTTCTGAGTTGGATAAAGTCTCAGATAGAAGATTTTTTAAATCCCATGCTAGTGTAGGTTTAATAAAACATCCTGTAAGAATAATTCAATGTATCAGACATCCTCTAGATACCTTTGTTTCTGAATGGCATCATACTAGAGGAAAAATACAAATTTATTACTATAACGGTTCGTGGCATCATTTCTTTTCAGAACTAGTGATGAAAGGGAAAAATGAAGGTGGTGATTGGTTCGACTATCACGAAGAATTTTTTCAAGAATCTAGAGCAGGAAAAATTGATGCGTTATTTTTAAAATATGAAGATATGAAAAAAGATAATGCTATTTCTGCGATAGATCAAATTGCTCAGTTTATTGGAGTTGAATCCTATGATGCTGAAAAAATATCTAGAGTAACTGATTTTACAAAGATGAAAGAAAAATCAAGTCAGGGATATATTAATAGAGATGGAAATTTATCTGATGGTTATCATTCTCAAGATGTTGGAGATATAAATACTCCATCAAATGCTCATATACGTAAAGTGATTGTCGGAGATTGGGTGAATTATTTGACTGATGAGCAATTAGAAATTTGGCGAAGTTATGTTCATACAAAGAAAAATTCATGTCCCCATGTTGTTGATTTTTTCTCTTTAGATTATTTACTTTGTAGTTAGTTGATCGTTAAAGTTAAAATCCTCCGGATTTATATATTTAAACGCAAAGTGACGCTGAGGTAAGCGCAGAGGAACACAGAGTTTTTAACTCATATTTTTGATCTCAAGTCGATGTAAGTGAGAAAGATATAACTGATTGGTGGATAAATTTCCTGATAAATAAAAATAAATAAAAATTTTGCGATCGCGATCGCTTAAATTACTGCCATCGCTTGTGTTGCAATCCGCCAAAAACGGGTATCGCGCCAGAATGACATAAATCAATTATCAATTACCAGTGACGGGCACCCATGAGATTTTTTACTCCTAAAAAAAAATTATATTGTGAACCCTTGACAGAGATAGCTGATAATACACATAGAAATGGAATTAAAAAGGAGATGCAAATTGACCAGTGTTTTGGTCTGTCAATTTGCCTGAGGATATTATAAGCTTCAGAAAGCTTGGGATCGAGTGAGATAGCTTTTTTGCAATCTAGAATAGCTTTATCAAAGTTATTTTGAAATTCATAGCTGGCACACCTTTTATAGTAAGCTAAGGCAAAATTGGGTTCTAAACTAATTACCTTAGTATAGTCAGCAACTGATTGTTGCAAAATGATAGATTCACCATTATCAGTTGCTTTCCTTATCTCTTTTACCCCTAATATAAACTCATATTAATAAATAAAAAAAGTTAGGCAGCTACAGTATTTTTATTGATTTACAAGGGAAATTAACAACTTTATAATTAGTCACCAACACAAAAAAATGCGGCGATAGAGACAGCATAACTGAACGCCTTCGAGTACTAAACTCATGTAATACTCGATATAAAGTCATCAATTGTGTCGTCGATTATTTTTTTTGCCCATTCTTCAGCTTCTTCTTGACTCGCTTTGGTGTTACTATCAACAATTAAGTTGCTAGGATCTCTTATGGTTACAAGCCATTTGCCGTCTTCAGGTTTCAGTTCAATCTCGAAACTCTTGTAATTAATATGACTCATTTTTTGTATAGCTTGGCATTTACACTCTTGCTTAGATGCAATTATCAATACAACGCAACTTCTGTGTTATAGACATCCTCGACCATATTAATTTACCTCATAAACGTGAAATATACTGTATTATGAGAATCTATTAATGTACATGAATGGATATAATGAAAAGTGGGTTATTTCCAAATGTGTACGTGATAGGAGATGGGGAATAGAAAAGGTAATTTAAACTGCCATTAATTGCCGCAGAACATAAAGCAGAATACAAGCTTGATCCCAAATTATACTATAGGATTACTTCGCAGAATTTTGAACGGATACTGAGATTCAAAAGCTTGCTATATAAGCTTCAAGCCTAAAATCTTGTTCATGAATCAAACCGGATTACTATATTCATTTTTTTAGTTGATTGTAAGAGATAAAGCTGAATTTTTATAAAAATATAATCTGCTAGACTTAATATTCATAAAGTTGAATTAACAACTGTATAATTAGTCGCATTCAGCTATTACCAAAAAATTGAACTAACACATTTTGATAAAAAGACTTAAATTTTTACTAGTATAGGACTTACGCAACTGGCATATTTTTCTTGTAGGGTGCTGTGACACTTTGACTAATTCTGAACATAGTAATAACCTTTTTAGTGTCACGCACCAACGGTACATTGTGACAATTGCGTAAGCCCTGTAGTACTCCGTCACATTAATTTTGCAGGGTGTTGGTAGTGCGAGCATCTTGCTCGCTATCTACCACGAGGGAGCGAGACGCTCCCACTACGAATGCGCTACTCCCTCTTACTCACAAGATATAATACGCTCAAGCGCTACTACGAACCTTTCACTGTTCACTGCTCACTGTTCACTGCTCACTGTTCACTGTTACCGAAACGGCGGAGAATACAACAACCCACCTTTTGTCCAAGGTTGATTGCGATTATCCCGGGGTAAATTAAGTTTGGTTTTTGCACCGAGATTGCGATCGTAAATTTCGCCGTAGTTACCCACGTGCTTAATTATCCTTGCACCGAAGTCTTTAGGTAAACCTATTCCTTCACCTAAATCTCCTTCTACTCCTAGTAATCGTCTAACTTCTGGATCTTTACTACTAGTTTTTAACTGTTCTACATTCTGGGAATTAATATCTAATTCTTCCGCTTTAATAATTGCATTTACTACCCATCTCACAGTATCTCCCCATTTAGCATCTCCATCTGCAACTGCTGGCGTGAGGGGTTCTTGCGATAAGGCTTCTTCTAAAATTACATGTTCTTCTGGTTTGGGTAAAGTGGTGCGTCGGGAAATTAATTGGGATTTGTCAGATGTCACCGCGTCGCAACGTCCTTGTTGATAGGTGGCGTAGGCTGTGTTAATATCTTCAAAAACTACGGGTTTATAGGTAATACCTCGTTTCCGCATTTGATCTGCTAAATTCTGTTCGTTGGTGGTTCCAGTTTGGGTGCAGATTGCTTTATCTTTAAGGTTATCTAAGGATTTGATATTACTGTTTTTACGTACCATCATGCCTTGACCATCGTAAAATACTACAGGTGCAAAGTTCATACCCACGGAAGTATCGCGACTCATTGTCCAAGTTGTGTTACGACTGAGAATGTCTACTTCCCCAGTTTGTACGGCGGTAAATCTTTCTTTGGCGTTGAGATTGCGAAATTCCACTGCATCTGGATTATCAAATAAAGCCGCTGCAACTGCACGGCAGATATCAACATCAAGCCCGCTGTATTTACCGTCAGTATCTACAAAGCTAAAACCAGGCAATTGCCCGCTAACGCCACAAGATAGTTTATTGCGGCTTTTGACTGTATTTAAACGGCTGTTATTTTCTGCAGTTGGTTCCGCAACACAGGAAGATATGGTGAATAAAAGGGGTAATGACAACAATAAAAATTTTAATTTACGCATAAATGTTTACATAAGCTAGGTTTTGCTTTGTAAACGATATCAGATAGTTTTGAATTCGGTAAATTCTCTATCTAACGATATTTTCGCTTTTATACAGTCCTGATTCGATAAAAGTGGGGAAGCAAAAAATTACTCCCGTCACGCTCCTGGCGATTACCGAAAAATTGTAGGTTGGGTTGAACGAAGTGAAACCCAACACGAATAAGGGGTTTCGTTCCTCAACCCAACCTACGTTATAGGTAATCATAAAGCCGGTTGCGGAGTAGTAATGAGTCTTCCGGGAATTTGGTTTCTTAGAAGAGGTTAAGCTAATTACCGGCACAAGCGGTAGATGGAAATCTGGAAGACAGAGGATTAACCGTAGGTGCTTCAGCTGCCAGGAAGATATCCCCATTCTTATCCACTACTATCCTCTGCGCTTCCACAATCTTATTCTCTGGAGGGTTGATATTACGTATATTTTGTGTATTAACTTGAACTGTAGTCGGATTCTTTCCATTCCTATCCAAAGACACCCAACCTACATCAACTTTTTGACTTGTGAGAACTTCTCTGGGATTGGGTGGTAAGCCGCCGCGTCCGGTGATGATAAAGGAACTGCGATTGTACTGACTACCAGGTTTGCAAGCATTATCAAGTTTTTGGGAAGCATCGACTAGGTTGGAGGGTAGTTGGATTAAGCCACGAGAAGGATCTACATCTGGGGTGATAACAGATACCTCACCGCTTAAATTGGGGCTTTGTTGGGAAATTGCGGTAATGACATTTGTAGGAAGTTCGGCTGGATCGAGTTCTGCGGGGTTGTCGGTTCCCAATAAGTTAATAAGTTCGTCTCTCGTCAAAGATGCAATGCCAAAAATCCCTGTAGCGTTGATTGTTACTCTTCCCCCACTCCCACTAAAAGCATTGGCTGTAATATTGCTATTTTCATCGGGAACGGCGACGATAAAACCATCAGGGGCAGTAACGGCAATATCACCGCCATTACCAGGAGCGTTGGCAGTACCCGCAGAGGTAGAAACTGTACTTTGGCGACGCAATAGTAAGAAGTCTTCTATATTCAGGGTAATATTACCTGCATCAGCATCGGCTAGGGTTGTACCAACAAGTTGACCTCGGTTATCTAATTCAATTCTATCGGCTGTGATTTCTAAGTTACCTGCTGCTCCAGTATCAGTACTACTGACAGTCACCTCTGCACCATCTTTGACTCGTAACCGGGGGGTGTTGATCGATAAATTTCCTGCATTTCCAGAAGATTCGGCTTGGGTAAATAAGGTACTTTTAACAATATCCTCACCAAGAATATCAGTACCAATACCTGAAACCTCTACAGAATCTTTAGCGTTAACCGTTAAATTACCACCTGGTCCTGTATCGAAAGTACCAGTTTCAACCAATCCCCCATCCCGGATTAGCAACTTGTCAACATTCAAAGTTAAACTTCCTGGCTGTTGTCCGCTACCTCTATTATTTGCTGAGATTGTGCTGCCATTTTCCACCGTTAACAGTCTGGTGGTAATGTTTAAATTACCAGGGTTACCTGTGGTTCCTCCAGGTTCTGCGGTAGCAAAAATACCACTATTACCACCTTCTAATGTTGCTGTGGGTGAACTTCCGGTGAGTGTAATAAAATCTGAGGCAGTGATGTTTACATTTCCTCCATTACCACTTTGACGCGCTGCACTAGATATTTGTGCTCCTGCTTCCACAGCGATCTTGGTTGTATCGATTGTGATATTTCCAGCATCACCTGGATTATCGATAGCTCCATTTGCCACTTGAGCAAAAATACCACTGGGATTAGGGTTAAATTGATTTGTTCCCAGCAGTTTTACACCATCGGAGGCTTTGACTGTAACATTTCCTGCATTACCTTCACCGAATGTGGAAGCATCAATAGTGGCTCCATCTTCGATAGTCAGTAACCTAGTTTCAATTATTATGTTGCCACCATCACCTCTACCTTCAAAAACTTGAGAAGCAAAACTACTAGGAAAATCACCATCTGGACTACTTCCCAGTAGTTCTATAGAATCGGAATTAACTATCACATCTCCTGCTTTCGCATCACCGACACCAAAAGTTCCAATTTGTGCCCCTCCACTCAACTTCACCGATTCAGAGGCATTGATGACTAAATTTTGTCCTGATATTGAGCCTTCTGTATCAGCGAAAATTATGGAAAATTCAGTCAGATTTATATTTTTCCCCTGCACTTGGATTGCACCGCCACCTTCACCACTGGTATCAACAGCAGCCTCTTGAGAAAGGGTAATATCTCCAAAGTTTTGAATACTTTCATATCCCAGAGCAAAACCTGTTGCAATGTTACTCACATTGACAAAACCATCACCTGCAACGCTACCTAGCTCTATTCTTCCTTCTCTTGCTGTTAAATTACCACCTTCAAGCAAAAGATTACCCCCTACCAGTGCAAGAGTTTTACCGTCTGAAACTTGCAGCCCAGGAGGTAAACCAACATTATTAAATGTTTCATTCGGATTTGCCTGTGAGCGATTAATAATGTCTCCCGAGTTTGAGCCAAATTGTAACCCCAAAGGAACATTTACCGTTAATAGGGGAGGTGTTTCAGTATCAACAGCACTAAACTCTGTGCCATCAACAAATTTAATGCTATCTGCCGTACTACCAATAAATGAACCACCAATATCTAAGGTAGCATCTTGACCAAAGACGATGCCACTGGGATTAATCATAAAAAGATTGGCATTACCTTTATTTGTAGTGCCATTGATAAGTGTTTGAATAATGCCGTCAATATTAGAAATTGATCCGCCTGTTACCCGTGTAATAATATTTTGAATGCCTGCATCATGAATAAAACGGACAGTGTTACCAGATTCAATAGAAAATTCTTTAAAACTGTGAAACAGGTTGCGATCGCGCAGAGTACCTTCTTCAATCAGCTTAATGTTTCCTAGAGGCGTAACTTTAGTATTAATGGGTAGTGTTTCATCTGCAATGACTTCCCCCCTAGCTGGACTAAAGGCTAATAGCGAGAATATAATACTGCTGTTAACACACCACAATTGGAAAGTAGAAGCTTTCATAAGTTCATTTAAAAAAAAATATTGCCACAATCAGACCAAACTCTCTTCCGGAAACATTTGAGTCAACAGCAGTCGCTATAATGGAGGAAACTCCCGGAACGCTCTCCCTCGCTTTCTTACATCACCTTGAAAGGAATAAGTGGGCAATGCCCACTCTACAAAAAAACAGGCTTTTTAATTTTCGACCATAGCTTTAGATTTATTCACACGCCGATTCCGTTTCAGCATCGATAATCCACCAAAAGCACCTACTATGAATAAACCAGCCGTTGTAGTAGGTTCTGGGACTTTTTCTGCACGGAAGGTCAATCTATCTATTACAAGCCCATCTAAAGGTTGAACTCGATCGGGGAAGTCTCTTCGGTTACGAACTAAGAATCCTGTTATGCTCACTTCCTCAAATGCGACTAATCCGTCCAGAGAAGTAGTTAAATTCTCTAAATCCGTTAGACTCAAATTGGGTTCAGGAGCTTCGTCATCATAAAACAGTGTCAGTGTTGCCTCATCATTAGGAACTAGATCATTACTAAGATTAATTACATAAGCAACAACAGGTTCTTCTCTGTCAGTATTAAATGCAAATATATTATCACGTCCCACAAAAAAGGAAGACAAGCCTGAATCTGACAAAAAATTGTTCAATTCTTCAGGTGTATTAAGTAGTATACGATTATCTATACTTCCTATTGAAGATTCAAAAAATATCCCTTCACCAGTCCTGAAGGAAATATCTCTAACAGCCTCGGAAAGATTGTCGTTTTTGTTTGAATCAATAAAAAATTCAGCATCACCCCCATCTGAAATTCCAGAATACCTTGCTCTTCTAGCTAAGGCAGAATCTGGAAACAAACCCGCCGCACTCACCGCTAACGCAGCCGCTAACGCCAGATTTTTTAAACTCTTGAAACTCATGAAAAACTCCTTCAAACCACTTTAATATTTGTTTTTACCTGAGCTTTTGAAAACCTAATCAAAACCCACCAAAGTTGAATAATTATGCTAAATTGCATCAACTATCATCCTCCACAAAAAAATAAATATTGCCACAACCAGACCAAACTCTCTTCCGGAAACATTTGAGTCAACAGCAGTCGCGACAATGGGGGAAACCCCCGCAACGCTCTCCCTCGCTTTCTTACATCACCTTGAAAGGAATAAGTGGGCAATGCCCACTCTACAAAAAAAACAGGCTTTTTAATTTTCGACCATAGCTTTAGATTTATTTACACGCCGATTCCGTTTCAGCATCGATAATCCACCAAAAGCACCTACTATGAATAAACCAGCCGTTGTAGTAGGTTCTGGGACTTTTTCTGCACGGAAGGGAAATATAGGTGTACCTGAACCTTGTTTACGAACTAAGACTCCTGGTACTATTACTTCCTCAAATGCGACTAATCCGTCCAGAGAAGTAGTTAAATTCTCTAAATCCGTTAGACTTAAATCGGGTTCAGGAGCTTTGTTATCATAAAACAGTGTCAGTGTTGCCTCATCATTAGGAACTAGATCATTACTAAGATTAATTACATAAGCAACAACAGGTTCTTCTCTTTCAGAAGGACCAAATAATGTAAATATACCTTCACGTACAAAATCGAGACTTTGTTTGGAAGAGAAGCCTAAATCTGATGACAAAAAACTGTCCAATTCTTCAGGTGTATTAAGTAGTATACGATTATCTATACTTCCTATTGAAGATTCAAAAAATATCTCTTCTATCTCTTCACCAAACCCGAAGGAAATATCTCTAACAGCCTCGGAAAGATTGTCGTTTTTGTTTGAATCAATAGTAAATTGACCGCTAGGGCCATTTGAAATTCCAGAATACCTTGCTCTTCTAGCTAAGGCAGAATCTGGAAACAAACCCGCCGCACTCACCGCTAACGCAGCCGCTAAGGCTAGATTTTTTAAATTATTTAAACTCATAAGAAACCCCTTAAAACTACTTTAGTATTTTTTTTAACCTAAGCTTTTGAAAGTCTAATCAAAACCCAGCAAAGTTGAATAATTATGCTAAGTCGCATCAACTATCATTGTCTGTACTTAGTACCTGATTCAATCATAAAAACAGTGTTTATATTTAGGCTTTACACTATTTTTATGAAGAAAATACCAAAAAATTAATATTAGAAATCTCCAAAAAATAATTTAACTCTGTTAATATTTGTTATATAAAGAATAAAAAATATTCCCTGTAAAATTTAAATTATTTACTTAATTATTTCTTGGTTTTTGTAAAATATGTGAAAACTACGGAAGCTCATAGTGCTTTGTCCCATAAAATATGATAGGTTTTCTTCCATACCCGCCTGGAACTGTAAGTCCTCGCTCTTATAGCAAAAGTCGCTCTTTTGACGACTGGGGAATACCCATCAAAACTAATGGGATAGATCATTAGTACTTCACCACATTAATTTTGAGGGGTATTAATTCAGTCCTATTCATAGGACTTTTGCTGTTAGACAGGGACTTGCAGTCCCTGGCGGATTGGATACACACTCCGCAAAACTTATGTGGTTGACCACTAGTACTCGATTGCATAAATTTTGACGGGTTCGTTTTCTCTCAAACGTAGGGAGACGTTATATATAACGTCTCTACAATCCGTCAGAATTAATGAAATGAATTACTAGTAGTGCGTTTCATTAATTCTGATGGGTAAAATTTGAGTCCTATTTATAGGACTTGTACTATTAGCTTGGGGTTTGCAACCCCTGCTTCGGGTGTGTGAGAAAACCCGTCAAAACTAATGCAACAGACCACCACTAGTACTCTTTTTCATTAAAATTGACGGGTTAGGGCAAGCAGGGGGAGCGGGGGGAGCAGGGGGAGCAGGGGGAGAAAAGAATTTTGAGTAAAAATAAACCCGTCATAATTAATGAAAAGCACTACTAGCCCACTCAACCTATCATCAAGTCTACCGCCGTGACAGAGTCCAACACGGAAAGTTAGAAGCAAAAAGATGTCCAGTCCGGATACTGTTCAAATCTCAAAGCTAAAGGACAAAAAATGGCTAAAAAAAGACATCCTCTATTGCTCCGAAATCTACAACTGGTTAGTAAATTTCAATACTTAAGTAGGCGCTGGATGGCTAAGTGCATACTGGTACTTATGACTGTATTACTGTGCCTATTAGTATCTCCCGTTGTGGCAAAAGTCCCTGTAGAAGATTTTAATGTATCAAATTTGAGAAATAATCAGAGTAAAACTCAGGATTTGTTATTAGAAGGTAAAAAACTTTATCAGACACAAAGATTCGCCGAAGCCGCTAGAGTTTTACAACAAGCTGCTGCTGCCTTTAAAGCCAATGGTGATACTTTAAGTGCAGCAATGAGTTTGAGCAACCTTTCTTTGGCACAACAGCAACTTGGGTTGTGGAGTCAAGCCGAAAGTGCGATTCGCAATGGGATAGCTTCGCTTCATCCTGAAAATCTCAAGATATTACAAAATTTGGAGAATTCTACAGAACGTTCTGCAATACTTGCCCAAGCCCTAGATGTAAAAGGGCGATTACAATTTGTTAGGGGAGAAGCCGAAGCAGCATTAATTACTTGGGAACAATCTGCCAAGATTTATCAGCAAATAGGGGATAGTGCCCGATTCATCCGTAATCGCATCAACTCTACTCAAGCTTTGCAAACTTTGGGAAGTTATCGTCAAGCTAATAAGATTTTGAGTGAAGTGGAACAAACCTTGCAAGCTCAACCAGACTCGCTGTTGAAAGCAACAGGATTGCGTAACCTTGGCAACATATTGCAAGTAGTGGGTGATTTAAAGAAATCCCAAGAAGTATTGAAACAAAGTTTAGCATTAGCAAAAACCTTTTCATCAGATGAAGCCACAAGTGAGACTTTATTCAGTTTAGGAAACACAGCCCGTCTTCAGCAAGATACTCCAGCTGCTTTAGATTACTACCAACAGGCACAAGCTGCATCTGCCGATCCCAGTACGCGCATTCAGTCTCAACTCAATCAACTTAGCCTGCTTGTAAAAACAAAGCAATTTTCCCATGCATTGGCATCGATATCTCAAATCCCATCCGAATTAGAAAAATTGCCCCCTAGCAGAATGGCTGTTAACGCCAAAATCAACTTTGCCCAGAGTTTGATCGAATTAGGTAAAGGTGGCACAACAGGGATTGAGAAAACTAATGTACAGATGCAATCTGCCCAGATATTAGCAAAAGCTATCGGGGAGGCACAAAACTTAGAAGACAAACGAGCAGAATCCTATGCTTTGGGAACTCTCGGTGAATTGTACGAACAAACTCAGCAATTTTATGAGGCTAAAAACCTCAGCCAGAAAGCTTTATTTATCGCCCAAAATACAAATGCATTAGATATTGCTTATCAGTGGCAATGGCAAATGGGACGTTTACTCAAACAGCAAGGGGATATAAAAAATGCGATCGCCTACTATGAGGGAGCCGTAGAAATCCTCCAATCTCTGCGTAGAGATTTAGTTACCAACAATCCAGACATTCAATTTTCCTTTGGGGACAGTGTGGAACCTGTATATCGGCAGTTAGTCGAATTGCTATTGCAACCTCAGGAAAAGTCTCAACCCAGTTCTAAGAATCTTCAAAAAGCTCGTGATGTTATTGAATCCCTGCAATTGGTAGAACTAGACAACTTTTTTCGGTCAGCATGTATAAATGCCAATCAGCAGGTAGTAGATCAACTGATCGATCAAAAAGACCAGACAGCAGCAGTTATCTATCCAATTATTTTGTCAAATCACTTAGATGTAATTCTCAAATTACCCAACCAAGACTTTCTTCACTACAGGACTCTCATAACCCAACAGAAAGTAGAAAAAACTGTAGAAAAACTGAGGGAATACTTAAGAGATGTCACCCAAACTACTCGGGTTGAGCAGCAATCCCAACAGATATATAACTGGATAATTAGACCATTGTCAGAAAAGTTAGCAAAAAGCGGCATTAAAACCTTAGTTTTTATCCTGGATGGTGAGTTACGTAACATCCCTATGGGGGTTCTCTACGACCAAAAACAGCAGAAATATCTGGCAGAGAAATATGCTATTGCTTTAACTCCTGGTTTACAACTCCTCGATCCCAAACCTTTGCAACAGGTGCAATTAAATACCTTAACCGCCGCAGTCACTGAAGAACGCTTCATTGAAGAGCAAAATTTTCCCCCACTTCAAAACGTAGTACGGGAATTAGAAAGCATCCAGGCTGAAGTACCCAAAAATGAAGAACTTTTAAACCAGAAGTTTACTGAAACCAACCTGCAAAAAGAGTTACAATCAGTGCCATTTTCAGTAGTTCATATAGCAACTCACGGCGAGTTTAGTTCCGACCCTGATAAAACTTTTATTCTCACTTGGGATAAACTGCTAAAGGTAAAAGAATTTGATAATTTACTCCGAATTAGTGACCAAAGAAGAACTAGCAGCATTGAATTACTCATCCTCAGTGCTTGCAAAACTGCTGAAGGCGATAAACAAGCCGCCTTGGGATTGGCTGGAGTCGCTATGCGGGCGGGGGCACGTAGTACATTAGCAACATTGTGGTCAGTAGACGATGAAATCACTGCTGACTTCATGAGTCAGTTATACCGAGAGTTAAATGCGGGAGTGAATAAAGCTGAAGCACTACGGCGTGCCCAATTAGCAATTTTTGCTAATGAAAAGCGTCCGTATTTCTGGGCACCTTACGTGTTAGTGGGGAATTGGCTGTAGGGATTTTGAATTTTGAATTATATCCCTCTTCTGTGACTTTCCGGGTTAAAAGAATAATAAATGAGCCAGACTATCCAGAAGAATAAAACAGTTGGGATTGATTAATTGCGGCAATTAAATAGACATCTCCGGAAAACATTTAAAATGTATAATTTAATACTTTTGTCTATCCCCCTACCAGGGAAGGGGGATTTTAAAGCCTCTTTCCTTGCAGGGGAGAAGTACTCTACGAGAAAACGCTCCGCGTTCATGGAGAGGGGTCTTTTTTCTTTTCCGGAGATGTATAATTATTAAATCCCAGCAATAAATACCTGTATCCTGATTTTTATCGGAGTTAAAATTTCCTCTCAGGGATTTTTTAGAAGCATTAGATAAAGCTAGTACCGCTGCGCGTTCGTCAAAAGTCAAAAGTCAAAAGTCAAAAGTATTATTTTTCCTAGCTTTGAGGTTTTACGAATGGTTGGTTTATTTTAGCCGCGCTGTACTAGTGCAGTTTTAAGAGATTTGTAATCATTCACGAAAATTGAGAAACTCGATAAAAAAACGGGTTTCTCAACACCTCAAATAATATAAATTAAGGTATGTTTACTATTTTCTAACTCAATTTATATCTTAAAAATAATCCTTCTTCATCGGAATCGACAATTTCATAATTATTTTTGAGAAGATTATTCAGCTTCATTGCTAATAAAACTAAAATAGCTATGAATATCAATAGTTCTGGTATAATTAAGACTTTGAACCCGACAATTAGAAATCCAAATGCCAAGAAATTGCTTAATAAGGCAGTACCTAAGAATAAACTTAACCCTGTAATGTAGACTCTAGTTTCAAATTCACTTTCATTTTTACATCTGAGTCTTTCAATAAATTCCCCAATGTTTTCGGCTAATTCCCCATTAGTAACAAGTATTTCTTCTTCTTTGTGGATCAGAGCTTTCTTCAGTTCGTCTTTTTTGCTTACTACTACAACCATTGGATTCTCTCCTTCAAAGTAAATTATTGGTTTGTGGAGGAAACAGATTTAAGATATTCAATTTTTTGAAGCTTATATTTTGATTCTAGCTTTGTATAAATTGATTGATGGTTTTGCTTGTGACACTTAATTATATGTTTGTAATAAGTTAAACAATTATTTTTTTCTTTTTTTATTTGTTAATAGTAATTTAAATTATCCAGAATTTGTTAATATATTTACTCAAGTATTTTTATTAGTAATTATCTACGCTTAAGTAAGTAAAATTAAATATAAAACCTCACCCCCATTCCCATCGATCGCAGGCAATAAATCTGCTTATGTCCTTAATTGCTGACAGAGGAAAACGATCGCAATTTTGAAAAAAAAAGGAATCCAAGTCGATTTGAACTTAGATTCCACAAGAGCATAAGCCTGAAAATACAGTTTTTTAACTCAAAGAGATAAAATTAAACCGCAAAAATTGTATCTTTATCGCTACTAAAAGTATTCGCAGATTCTCCCGCAACAACTGCAATTAAATCATCCTCTTGGAAGATTTTAGCGCCCAAATTACTATCGTCAAAGGTGAGATTATCCAAGCTACTTACTTCAAATTTGGTTGCACCTAATTGGAAATTGTAGATAGTATCGAACCCTTCGCCTATTTCTAATACCACGGTAGCTGCTCCTGTACCAAGGAAAACGGTATCTAATCCAGCGCCGGAGTTAATTAAGTCTGCGCCACCGTTAGCATAGATAATATCGTCACCTCTGCCACCGCTAATTTTTTCTGCAGCATCAGTACCATAAATATTGTCGTCGCCTCTACCACCAATTAAGCTGTCCATTCCGCCGTTCGCAAAGATGTTATCATCACCTCTACCACCGCTAATTTTTTCCGCAGCATTGGTACCAGATAGATTGTCATCTCCTGGGGTTCCAGATATTTCTTTACTAAGAGTATCTTCAATCGTGGTAGTAATTTTACTAAAAGCTGGGTCAATGGAATAATTTTCGCCCTCAAGCAAAGTTATGGAAATTGTTTCCGTACCCTCTACTTTGTTATCTGTAACTGCTTTAATTCCAATAGTTGCGGTGGTTGCACCTTCTTGTATTGTAATATCGTTAAAGAAAACGCCATCTTCTTCTGTTTCAACCAAATCAGTAATATTACTGAAAAATTCCAAGGCACTATCTGTATCTCCCGGTTCGCCGTCAGGATCGTCTAACCGTGACTTGATAACTAAACCACCAGTTGGAGCGGGTTCGCTGAGATTAATAGTTATTATTTGTGGTTCTCCACCTTCGGAAATTACTGTTTTATCTGTATCTAAGCTAACGATGGGTAAATCAGTGATAATTATATTTGCCGAATTTTGGTTAGAATCAATGGTGTAGCCGTCTCCTTCTAAAAGACTAAATGCCGCAATTTCTTCTCCTTCTGGTACACCATCAGGGATACCTGTAAACATTACTTTTGCTTGAGTTGCTCCTGGTTCTACAATGATAAAACTAGTAGGATTATTGCCTTCGGTTATGATTTCGATATCGCTAATATTCTCTAAGGCAACTTCTGAATCCCCCTGCATCCCATCTTCATCAAAAGCTTCAAATTTAATCTTAAGTCCCTCTTCAGGAGCAGGTTGACTGAGAGTGAAAATAAACGAACCCATTCCACCATCTTCAGCAAAAATAGTTGGCTCTGCTGTGACGCTAACTATAGGTAAACTGTTTTCCAATATGGTTAAAACCACGCTCTGGCTTTGAGGATTAGCTCTGTAATCTTCCCCATCAGCTAAAACAATGGTGGCAATCTCGTCGATTTCTTCGATATCATCAGCGACTGCTTGTGAAACTAATTTTGCTTCAGTAACACCTTCAGCCAAAGTCACGCTAAAACCAAGAGATACTCCATCTTCAGTCAGGAAAGTAAAATCGGCAATACCGCTACTTCCTTCTATGTAATAGATTACATCTCCTGGTGCTGGATCGTTATTTTGAGTAACTGGTAAATTCAGAGTTAATCCACCTTCGGGAACAGGTTGATCTAAACTGAAATTCCATGCAAATTTATTCCCTTCCCCAACAATCACTTGTTCCGTAGTGAAACTGACTACAGGTTTTTCCGTGAGGATGGTAGTAAGGCGTGAACCCTCGGGATTCGCTGTGTCATTTATTAAATCAACCATTGGTAAATTTGAATTCTGCGACATCTTTAATCTTCCTTAGTTACTGTTAGTTATGCATGAAAAAGTCGCATTGCTCGTCTTTTACTAGCAATGTAGATTCGGTAATTCTTTAAAACTGAGAGTTCTGTTACAACCAAAGTTGATGACTTTTTAGCTATAGGTTGTAACAGTAATTTAAGTAATCAGCAAAAGAATTTTGGGTGTAAGTATTAGGAAAACGCAACTTCTCTTAAGGACAACAATTACACATATTTATCCAGTGTAATTATCTTGTTTAAGAAGCTTTACTATCAGAAAATTTATCCCGGAAAATAACTATTAGCACGGAATTTGAGCTTGAAATTCCAATTTTACAGCAAATACGATCGTAGTTACTGTTTTTCAGTACTAACCTCAACTCTATTCATTTATACATTAAAAATATAAGCGAAAACACAGTTTTAATTCATAAAGTTTTGATGAAGAATGCCTCGTTCGGAAAATGTTCTTAAATCGATACTGAAACTTTTCCTGCTTTTCCTACTTTTCCTACTTTTGAAAAAACATTATATTCAAAGATTAAATTTGACAATAATTGGCACCAAGTAGGGTTTTGTGACAATTGCTGCCATTGCTGATACATTTATTATTTACTAGTGATTAATTATTTGCAATAAGCCCGTAATTGGAATGGTTCGAGCGATAAGCTCTTCGGGCATGTGAAGAGCGATCGAATGGGATAATTAGCTTAAATAATCTCAAGAAGTGCTGTTATATATAGGAATCCTACTTGAAAATTGAAAAAAAGTCAGTACCCTTTAATCTCCTAGAACCCTTTTGCCTCTTGCCTTTTGCCTCTTGCCTACCTACACAAATAAGTTCAAAAATCAAATCGGATTCCTATATCATTTCAACTCAATGCTATTTTATGGAAACGTTGGGATATTGTAGGTGAAATATCCGGAACATCCACCGAGTCATAAGTTCTGTAAAGTACCATAAGAAATTATACTCAGGTAAGCAGAATGTCAGACATTAAAGATTTACAGTCCCTTACCCGCCCGATGACTGCGGTTACTTCACCCTTGCGGAATTATTTGACTGAGCTACACGAAAAATATCGATTGCTCAACGATGGTACTGTTGCTAATTACATTCCCGAATTAGCCTTAGTGATCCCAGAGTTATTTGGCATTTGTGTGGTGACGAAAGATGGACAAATCTTTGAAGTTGGCGATTGCGATCGCCTGTTTACCATTCAGTCTATATCAAAGGCATTTGTGTTTGGTTTGGCTCTCGAAGATCGCGGCCGTGAATATGTTAATTGTAAAGTAAGTGTAGAACCCACAGGAGTAGCCTTTAACTCCATCGTACTTGATGAAAAAACCAATCGTCCCTATAACCCAATGGTAAATTCAGGAGCGATCGCCACGACGGATCTAATCAAAGGGGAAACTAGTACCGAACGCCTCAAACGACTGCTGGAAATGTTCAAACGCTACACGGGAAGAGAACATGATATTAATGTACCCGTATTTTTGTCAGAAAAGGCAACGGGTAACCGCAATCGGGCAATGGCCTATCTGATGCTCAATTTTGGCATGGTGAGCAACAGAATTGAAGAAACGTTGGATCTTTATTTTCAACAATGCTCGATTATGGTAAACGCTCGCGATTTGGCAATGTTATCGGCAACTCTGGCCAATGGTGGAGTAAATCCAGTTACCAAAGAAAGAGCAATCGACGAACGCTACGTGCAGGATGTGGTGAGTGTTATGCTTACTTGCGGTATGTACGATGCTTCTGGAGAATGGGCATACCGAGTAGGAATACCTGCGAAGAGCGGCGTTGGCGGTGGTATTACCGCTGTCGTTCCAGGGAAACTGGGGATTGGCACCTTCTCACCTCTATTAGATGCTAAAGGCCACAGCGTACGAGGCATCAAAGTTTGCGAAGATATATCAAGGGATTTTGGGTTACATTTATTTAATGTGGCACAAGGCAATTGCAATTTAGAAGAATGGATTGCCAGAAAAGATGGAATTATTGATATTATTTCTTCCTAAATACTCATTTGATTTTAAGCCACCTGGGACTCTTGTCCCAGTTTAATAGTATAATCCACATTCCGCACTTCAATCAGTAATATCAATAGATTACATGTCGCTGAAAATACTCGAATCAGCCGGCGAAGGCGTATCGCTACAGGTACAAAGCCAACCTAATGGTGGCTAAATTCGGCGCATCTTTATAAATATTTGTTATCACTACTCACCACTCCCCTAGGAGAAATAGCTTTGCAAATAGCTCAAAGTCATCCGCTTGGTTTCTTTTACCAGTCTTTGGCGAAAATCAGGACTTTGTCCCAAAGATAGCCACATGAAATTACCTATTGCTTTGACCATAATAAAGGCGATCGCCTGATAATCATCCGCATTCAATGGTGGATTGCGCTTCGGTAAAAGTGTTGCTATTGTCTGAATCAGCCTAGCATCATCAGCATCATTTACCTCTGGCAACCTCGCTTGTACTTCCATAAAAACAGCATAATAACCCGGATGCTGAGAAAAAAATTGCTCTACTCCATCAGTCATCCTGTCTACATAATCAGCTAAAGAAATCTCCGCCATTTCTGGTGTATCTAAATTTTGAAAATAAGAAAAAAGCTCGTCGCGATATCCCTCGGCTAAAGTCTGTAAAATAGCTTCTTTATCTGGGAAAAACTGATATAACGAACCAATGGGAACCTTTGCTTGTGCTGCGATCGCTTTAGTTGTTGTTGCTGCGTATCGGATTCTTGTAAAACCTATGACTTCGTAGAAATTCCTTCAGAAACAAATCTTTATAAAGAACTGGGACGCTTATATGTTACAGTATACAAGTCGCAGCGCGAGAAAAGAACCCCCATTAAAAGCGCGAGAAAAGAACTCTTCAAAAATTCCCAAAGGGTAACTAGAGACTAAGGGTAAACCACCCCGAAAACCCCCCATAGAGGGGTCCATCGAGGGGTCCACTGTTTCTACTCTATCCATGTAGTCATGGTAATTCATCCAACCGGACTCTCTTTCATTATTTTTACTATTCTCATCGTACCTCCCTACTGAGCTAGCGAATCGTATATAATTTTTTCTATCCTCTTCATTCCAATCTTCTATTTTAACACCCAATCTATTTCCTGTCCTAACCCAAATTCTCTTTTGCACGCTGAAACCAAAATTACCACCGGAATTATTTACCCATAGCGAGTCCATTTTTTTCAGTTCATCACTGG
>JBHJJJ010000144.1:0-51641 GCA_050042755.1 Rivularia sp. (in: cyanobacteria) | reverse complement strand
CTACGGTAAATCAAAAAATAGTGGTAAAAGCACCAGATTGGGCTTATATTCCTAAAATTACAGTATCCCGACAGGAAGTTAAACGCAGCTACACACCAAAAATTCAAGGGGAAATTCCCATTATTGTGATGGAATTTCTCTCCGCTACAGAAGGCGGTGAGTATTCAATTAAACCTACTTATCCTCCAGGTAAATGGTTTTTTTACGAACAAGTTTTAGAAGTTCACAATTATATAATTTTTGAACAAGATAGCGGTGAAATAGAAGTTTATCAATTGGATGATTCAAAACGTTATCTTCTGCAAAAACCCGATACTAATAACCGCTTCTGGATTGCTCAAATGCAATTATTTTTAGGAGTATGGAAAGGAACTAGAGAGAATCGCAGCGGTTATTGGTTGCGCTGGTGGGATGAAAATGAAAATCTTTTACTATGGGGTTCAGAAAAAGCGCAACGTTTAGCAGCACAACTCAGAGCAGCAGGAATTGAACCCGAGATTTGAATACTAAAAGCCTCTCCCTTCAAGAGGGGAGAGGTACTCTACGAGAAGACTGCGTCAATGGAGAGGGGTTTTTTAACCTCTAGGATAAGCTATCAATCATTTACATTCTATTCAATATAAGAAAGTAATGTTTCAATCCCAGCATTATGATCTAAAAAGGAAAACAAATGCTTGTAAATCAACTTCCCTTGTTTATCTAAAACAAACTGTCCTGGTAAAGGCGCACCTAATGCTTGTCCAACTCCATAATTACGAAATACTCTACAACTAGGATCGCACAGTAACGGCATTTTTAAACCCAAATCTTTAACAACTATCTGACTTTGGCGTTCGTCAGTACTAGTAATCATCAAAACTTCTACACCCCGATTCTTGAATTCCTCATAATTTTCATTCAAAGCTTTAATATGAGGAAAACAAAAGGGACAATATTGTTTTTCAGTAAAAATTCTAGTCAATGCCAAAATTACCGGTTGCTTGTCTCTATAATCGGATAATTTAACTAAGCTACCATTAGTTATATCCGGCAGTTGAAATTGAGGTGTTAACTGCCCCAATTCCGGACTATTTCCTGCCGGAATTGGTAAAAAGTTTTGCGCGAAACGCTCATTAAATAAGCCACTAAAATCAGTAGAAGTTAACATTGTAAATACTAATAAATTAAAAATATGACAATGAAAAACACAGATAGACGGGGAATTGAACTCAATTTAATTAATTGATATCCGTTTTATCTGTGCATATATAGCTGTCTATTTATTGCTCATCTCAATTCCATATTTTTAGATGCCATTAAGTTAATTAAAATGTGGTTAATTGCCATAAAATCGCCATTGACAACACTTTAATTAGACAATGGCATCTAAACCGCTGAGAAATATACTTTGGACTTCACTGGATCGGGATTCATGGTTTGATCGCCTGGTTGCCAACCTGCAGGACAAACTTCATCGGGGTGAGATTGGACGTATTGAATAGCTTGCAAGGTTCGTAGTGCTTCGTCTACGTTACGACCAAAAGACAAGTTATTGATGGTAGCATGCTGAATTACACCATCTTTGTCTATAATGAACAAACCGCGCAAAGCAACGCCTGCTTCTGGGTCTAGCACGTTGTAAGCAGCGCTAATTTCTTTCTTAATATCTGATACTAATGGGTAATTCAGGTCGCCGACTCCACCAGACTTACGGTCTGTTTGAATCCATGCCAAATGGGAGAATTCGCTATCAACGGAAACACCGAGTATCTCTGTGTTAAGCTTTTTAAATTCCTCGTAACGGTCGCTAAATGCCGTTATTTCAGTGGGACAAACAAAGGTAAAATCTAAAGGATAGAAAAACAGAACGGCATACTTACCGCGATAGTCGGAAAGTTTAACCGTTTTAAATTCTTGATCTACAACGGCTGTGGCTGTAAAATCTGGAGCCTGTTGACCTACTCGGAGGCATCCTTCTGATGAATAAGTAAGGGGCATTATACTAATTCTCCTTGAAGCTATACTTGTGAAGCGTGGCAATATAGGTGATGTTTATAACATTCATATATCCACACTTTAATTTTTAATTACGAACTGTTACAAATAATATCATACTCATAACGATTTCTCGTTTGGAAATGGGAGATTTAGATATTCGAGAATGGCTGTTGACTAATGGCTTGGGAAGTTTTGCAAGTGGTACAGTTTCCGATGTCCGCACTCGCACTTACCACGGTTGGTTGTTTGCTGCAACAAGCCCACCTTCTGGGCGTACTTTACTGATGTCCCATCTGGAAGCGAGTTTGGAATTACCTCATGGAGTGATGGCATTGGGGACTAATTTTTGGGCTAGCGGCAAAATAGAACCACAAGGTTACAAGCTGCTACGCTCTTTTGATATTAACCCAGTTCCGAAATGGACTTGGGGTGAAAAAGACTGGCAATTGAGCAGACAAATAGTTATGCCCTACGGCTTGGAGGCAAAGGGAGAGGGGCTTCTTGAAACAAAAACCCAAGGGGACTCACTACTTACTAATAACCAAGCCACATTTTCTCATCGCGTACTGATTCAGTATCGCTATCAAGGAAGCGAAACTGCTGTTTTAAAGCTACAATTACTGATTGGCGATCGCGATTTTCATCATCAACAAAAAGGAAGTTCTCAATTACATTTTTCGGAATTAATTGAGGAGGGAGAACTTTCCTTGCAAGCAAAAAATGCAGGGGAGTTTGGCACACCATGGCATTTGCGGTGGAGTAAAGGTATTTATGTTTCTTCAGGTGTTTGGCATTGGAATTATGCTTTACCAGAAGAAACACGGCGAGGATTAGGCAATAAAGAAGATCTTTACAATCCCGGTTATCTAAGTGTTGTTCTTGAATCGGGAGATACAGTAACGATAGAGGCGCGGCTGGGTTTTCCGGAGGAATCAAACCAGGCTCTTAATTGCGAAACCTTCAGCCGAGAAGTCTTAGCAGAGGAAAAAAGGTTATCGCAAATCTTTGGCTGGGGAGAAGGAGACAAGGTAGAAAATTCCCATCCCCTCATCTCCCACTCTCCCCCCTCTTCCCCCTCTTCCCCCTCTTCCCCCTCTCCCCCACTCCCTCCAAAAAATGTAATCTGGCAAAAACTACTCCGTGCCAGCGATCAATTCCTAGTTTATCGAGCTTCAATCAATGGCCCTACGGCGATCGCTGGCTACCATTGGTTTAATGATTGGGGACGAGATACTTTGATTGCTTTACCGGGTTTAGCCATAGTACCGCAGCGCTTTGACATAGCTAAAGGGCTGTTGCGAACTTTTGGACATTACTGTCGTCAAGGTTTAATTCCTAATGCTTTTCCCGATGCTGGCAGCGAACCGTTTTACAACAGTATAGACGCAACATTATGGTGGATTGAAACTTTAGGAATTTATTTGGAAGCTACCCAAGATTGGGAGTTTTTAGCCGAGCAGTATCCCGTGGTACGGAAAATTTATAAAGCATTTGTTGGTGGTAGTATTTACAATATTTATGTAGATTCCACTGACGGTTTAGTGAGTTGGGATGCTCCTGGTGTAGCTCTTACTTGGATGGATGTGGTAATCGAAGGCGTACCGGTGACTCCCCGTCGCGGTAAACCAGTGGAAATAAATGCTTTATGGTATTCCGCTTTATGTTGGGCTTCGCGATGGGCAGAAATTCTCAGCGAACAAAACAATTGTGAAGAAGAAATGGGTTTAGCAAATCAAGCCCGGAGATATACACATCTTGCACAACAGGTAAAGCGATCGCTGCAAAAATTCTGGAATCCTAAAGCAGGCTATTTATACGACACCATCGAACCAGATGACTATCGCAATTCTCAAATTAGACCGAATGCAGTTCTAGCGCTTTCACTGCGCCATTGTGGTATTCCTGCTCAACAAGGATATCAAATACTCGAACGAGCTTCAAAAAGCTTACTTACTCCTTATGGACTTCGTTCTCTCGAACCAGATGACCCCGAATATATAGGTAAGTATATCGGTAATTCTGTTAATCGCGATCGTGCTTATCATCAAGGAACTGTTTGGAGTTGGTTGATTGGACCTTTTATTTGTGCTTGGCAGCGTTTTCGCGAAAATGAAGCATTACCTTTTGATTGGGAACCTCTAATGCATCATTTTCTATCAGATGCTTGTCTTGGTTCAATTTCCGAAATTTTTGATGGTGATGAACCTCATGCACCCAAAGGAGCAATTGCTCAAGCTTGGTCAGTTGCTGAGGTAATTCGACACTATAAAGGTTAAATCATAAAAGTTTTATGTTAGATAGAGCAGGACATTAACCATGAACAAGTGCATTGTATATCTGCTCATTCCAATATAATTCTATACTTAAATTAATTAAATGGCTCAGGTGCGACTCGAACGCACGACCAAGGGCTTATGAGTCCCCTACTCTAACCAACTGAGCTACTGAGCCAAACTATCTTATTTTTAAATATATCATAAAAATAAAATCTTGCCTAGCATCTGAATCAATTAATTTCTTCGCTGGCAGATAATTGGGAAGTTAATTTTCGAGTCCCCATTCTGGGATTCCCGACAAAAAGCAAAAGAGGGAGATATACTTACTCCCTCAACCTTCCAAGGTAATTATCTAGATGCGACAAAATCAGAAATTATCTTTTCTTGCGAGGTGGAAGGAAAGCTACGGGGTTAACTGCTTTTGTGCCACCTTTACGAATCTCAAAGTGTAGGTGGGGACCAGTACTAAAGCCAGTGCTACCCATTAAGGAAATTCTTTGACCTTGCTGTACTTGCTGACCCTTTCGTACCAGGATTTTACTGTTGTGAGCGTAGCGAGTTAAGGTGCCATCAGGATGACGAATATCAACTAACTTGCCGTAACCGCCCCTGTTCCAACCAGCAGATACAACTACACCATCAGCCGCTGCATTAATGGGAGTACCTGTGGGGGCTGCGATATCAATTCCTTTGTGCATTCTTCCCCAACGAGGACCAAAACCAGAAGTGAAAACACCTTTTGCTGGCCATATAAAACCTTTTGAAGGTGGTTTTAACTCTTCAATAGGTTTGGGTAAGTATCTATCAACTGCTGCCAATGGCGGTAGCTGTGTAGAGACTCTTCTTTCTATGACCGAGGAAGATTGAGAACGAGGATTGAAGCTTGCAGGTGGGGTTGCGACTCTATCACGCCAACGAGAGAAATTGGGATTTATGTCTCGGTTGGGTGTCGGAACCTCAATTGGTACTGCTGCTGTATTTGGTCTAGAAACGCTAATTGGTACCGAAGCTTTGCCTGTTGTTGGTCTTGTAACAGGAATAGGTATGGAAGCTGACTCTGGTCTGCTTACAGGTATTTCTACCGAGTTTAAATTTTGGTTCGTCCGTGGTACTGCAGATCCAGACTGTTGGCTGCGGTATTTCTTCCGCAATCTTTCGATTTCTTCTTTCAAGCTGCGAAGACGCTCATTTCTGGAAATATTTTTCGCTAAAGCATTACGCCTGTCAGCGAGTTGTACTTCTGTAAATATGGAAGGTACGGGGGTATCACCACCTACACCAAAAGAATTCTCAGATCGATCGCTATCGACAGTAGTAGAAATGCTTTGTTCGCCTTTAACAGTTCCACTATCAGCGAAAGCAACAACATTGTCCTGCTTCCGAGCAGCGGGAACAATCAGTTGTTGACTGACTTTTAGTTGATTGGGATTAGACAAATTATTTGCCTTAGCCAATTCGGAGACTGAAGTATCGTAGTTCCCAGCAATTTTAGCTAGTGTATCTCCTGACTTCACTTCGTAAGCCGCAGCGATCGCACTTGGTGCTGTTACTGTTGGGGTAACTGGTGTTGGTACTGTTACGGTCGGTTGTACCTGCTCTACAGATGTCTTCTGCTTTAATCTGGATACAAGTTTAGTTTGGCTTGCAGTTTTATTGGTATTTTCAACAGTAGATGTTTCTTCTACCTGCAAAGCCGACTGGGTTTTCACTACAGCTTGCTTTGCACTTTCAACAGGAGTGGAACGCAACTTATTAAGACTTGCTTTTAAGCGGTTCGATTTTTGCTTTAAGCGGTTGAGTGCAAACTTCTGCTGTGCTTCAAGCTGAGTATTTGTGGTTGAAACAACCTCCCTCGCTTCTACTCTTTGTGGAGCAGTTACGAAACTTATACTTTGGCTCTTATTCCCTTTGTTGCTTGCTTTTGGAAAAACCTCTTTCTTAGCCGCTTGCGGTAGAGAGTAAATTGTATTATTCTTAGCCGCAGTTGCACTTGTACCGGGTGTTTGTGTTGCGAACTGAGCAGACTTGAGATTAGAGGCAACTTGCCATTTAGCTCCAAGCCCCTTAACTGGTGAAATGACTGTAGGTTCCACTACGACAGGAGTTGTAGCCCCAATACCGTTAGATATGGCTCTATACAACCGCTTGCGTTTGGGAGCAAACTTCACCTCATCGGATGCAGCTGGAATCGTGGAGGCAGTGTTTTGATTACCTACAGGTTCTGCTGCTAGGGCTTGATCGCTTTGTCGAGTCACGAAAAGGCTGGTTGCTCCCATCGAAATTGCCAAGCCTATCATTGCAGCTTTCGGCATCCGATGCTTCACCTGTGGAGTAAGGAAGCTACTGTGATCTATTGAAGCATCATCCGTATTAATGTCACTTTCCAACACAGCTTTCATTTTCTTCTTCAATGCTCGTTTCAAAGACGACCTCCTATGATCACTAGCGCTTAACCGATCTCGACTTCTTAGTCCAATAGTCAATGATTTAGATCACTAAGAATAATGGATCGAGATCACATTTACCAGAGATACTTAGGCAAGATTAACCCGGTTCTCTGTTTTAGACAAGTTAACTCTGGACTAGTAAAATTTAAATTTTTGTGCTTACTTGTCTACTCGACTGCCCACACCCCGCTTAGACAGTTTTCTTCGATACAGAACAGATTTACTGAACCTTTACGTCTGTCTGAAGAAAACATCAAACTTTATAAATAAAAAAAATAATAAAGCTTCATGTTTGGAGTCTTACTCAGATCAACTGAACTATTTCCGGGAATAGGCGTATCTCTTGTTGTAGATAACATGAAGGAGTGCGCCATATTCCATCTTCCCAACCGAGACTTTACGTTTATTTTCCCCAAAAGTACAACCGTATTTACTCGCAAGTACATTTACGCTTCAAAAAAACTACTTTTCGAGTAATGGGGCCTGAACTGCTTGTTATGACAAACTTTACCCTGAAAAAATCGAACTATCGGGACAATTCCAATTAATAAAAATCTATGATTTAAGTCCGGAAAAACTTTAAATCATCTATATAAATTTCTTATATTTTAATTACCTCTGTACGTAAGTATTTCTATCCACATATCATATATCAAAGCTTTTAAAAGTGTAAATAAATACCGTTTACTGACAAAATCCGGTATTTTCTCTGCCAAGAACCGAATCCCATCGATGTATGCTTAAATCCCATACCGCAAATCGCATCTGAGCTAAATAAATTAATTTAGTCGGAATGTAAGTATCCCAACTGACGACGAGCTTCAAACAAGCTTATAGAAACGCTTACAGAAAGGTTTAAGCTGCGAACATTGGATTCTGTCATCGGAATATAGAGGTTTGCATCACTAGTCGATAAAACCTCAGTTGGTAAACCTTTAGTTTCACTGCCGAATAACAACCAGTCGGTAGCTTGATATTCAAAAGTCACATAATTTAAACTACCTTTGACGCTAAATCCTAGCTGCCTTCCTCCACGTTCCTGATGGACGGCTTTAAAGGCTTCTAGAGATTCGTGATAGTGTAGCTTAACGTAAGGCCAATAATCTAAACCTGCCCGTTTCAGATAGCGATCGGTAATTTCAAAACCCAAAGGAGCAACTAAGTGCAATTCAGTACCTGTAGCCGCACAAGTACGAGCAATATTACCTGTATTAGGGGGAATCTGCGGATAAACTAAAACTATTTGTGGCATTGAGCAATCAAGCAAGAGTAATTCAATAAACAATGTGTTTGTTTTTTTAACTATCCTAGGATAGAAAACACATATAATTTTTATTAATCATCATCAATCCATAACAATCTATAAAAAAAATTAAACTAGTAATAATACTTTAAAAATACTTATATGAAGACTATTTAAAGGGAATGTAAAAAGATAGTAAAATTCTGGGGATGACAGATTTTTGTGTTTCCGGCAAAATATACCATCTTTTAGAGAAAAAGGGAGAGGAGTGTTAAACCACTGAAGGGGAACACAATTTATCCTCAAGTTCTAATTCTCGTTCTTGAATTGAGCGAATAGCTTGGGTAATGACATTACTGCTGCTTACACCCAAACGGTGGAGTTGCAGCCATTGTTGAGCTTGATTGCCTTCACGGAGAATTTTTTGCAGTGGTGAGAGGAAACATCCAAAACCCTGTTGCTTGGCAATCGCTGCTGCGGGAGAGTAAAGTTCGTTAATCCAGTCTCTGGCTTTGATAGTTCTTCCGTCAACCCAATGAATTAATTGAGCATCTAAGCTTGAAGTTGCACAAGCAATTTCGTTTTCGGCTGTAATCGAGATTAATTCTTCAGGAGAGAAGGTACTTTTAACAAAAGGATCGAGCTTGGGGTTATTTATTATTTGCAACAAACGCGTTTCTAGCAAAGCTGTAATCGCTAATAATGTAATGGGATCTGTGACTAAATCGCAAATTCGCAACTCCAGACGATTTAAATCGTAGGGACGGCGATCGCCATTTGGTCTAACTGATGTCCATAAATGTCGCACATTTTGCATTGTACCTTGAGCAAGAGATTGTTCTATCCAACGAATATGGTGTGCGTGGCTTTCAAATAAAGGTACATAGTTGGGAGTTTGCGGGAAGAGACCCCAACGGGTAGAGTGATATCCGGTAGCCTTGCCATCTAAGAAGGGAGATGAAGCACTTAAAGCGAGATATAAAGGCGCTTCTAAACGTATAACACGACACGCCCGCATCAATATTTCGGGATCGCTGATGCCTATATTTATGTGAACGCTAGCGGTGACTACTTTTGTTCCATAAGTTTGTTCGATGTAGTCATGATAAGGGTTATTCGGGTCAGAACGGAAGAATTTTTCGCTTCCTCCCAAGGACAAAGTACTTCCGGGAATCAAAGTATAATTACCTAACTTATCAAGATACTTTCTTAACTTCAAGCGAGGACATAATAACCCACATAAAAGCCCTTCGTAGTCGTAATATGGATCAGTTATATATTCAACATTGCGGCTATCCGGTTCCCGCATAAATCCATCTAAAGCAGCGGTAATTTTGTCAGAGAGACCAACGATGTTACCACTCGGCGTACCAGTATACATCTCAATCTCAAAACCTTTTGATAGCACCACAAATCTTCTCCTTGGTTCTCCTTGCTATTAAATTGTATCTAAGGCAACGAAATTATGCATCAATCTTTTGATAGCTATCAAGAGGAATAATAGTTAACAATGATTTAAATTTTAGTAAAATTAACTATTGGGATAGTAGCTTCGATGGCGATCAATTTCAAATTTTTATAATCCCGAAAGGATGAGTTATAACACTTATGATTTCGGCATCGCCAACCATTGGGTACTTGAAATTATGGCACATCTAAATTGCAGCCATGAAGATGGGAGATTGAAACTTTTCCATAAAATTTGCTCGGCGCAAGGGGATTCATTACCAAGATTTTTATAGCTTAATAGTTAAAATCTCTATTAATAAAACGATAGTACTCGTATTTAAATCAGCGCGAGATATTTCTTGATTACTATATGAAAACTTCAAGATTAATCCATGACCTATGCTGTAATAGGAAGTGTGAAGTGAAACTCGCTACCTTGATTCTTTCCATTAGATACAGCCCAAATTTGTCCGCCAAATTTTTGAATGATTTGGCGACAAATCGCCAAACCTAATCCAGTACCACCAATTGAACGTTGCAAAAAGTTTTCTTCTTGGTAAAAACGCTGAAAAATTCTTTCTAGTTGCAACGGTTCGATACCTCTACCTGTATCTTTAATGATAATTTCTAATAGATTTAAGGAAGGTTGTTTTTCTGCTTCATTTCCCGAATGTATTGGGTAATATTCAGTCTCCTGTTGATAGATTTGAGCGCTAATTGTTACTTTGCCTTTCGGAGGAGTAAATTTACAAGCGTTGTCTAAGAGTTTAGAAAATACTTCTACAAGCCCTTCTCTTTCGACTTCCACGAAAGGTAAATCGGACGGTAAATCTACAATTATCTTGGGTAAATTTTCAGACAAATTACGCTTTTTGAAACTACCCAAAACTAAACTCAAACTTTCTTGTAAGGAAGTTGATTCGAGTTGCGATCGCGCTGTATTGGCTTCGAGTTTAGAGAGTGTCAGAAAATCGCCAATTAATCTTCCCATCCGTTCGGAATCTCCCAATGCAGTATCTAGCATTGTCTGCTGGACTTCTTGAGGTATATTTTCTTCTAACGCTAAAGTTTCTAAACAAATTTGAATTGTGGATAAGGGAGTCCGCAATTCATGCCCGACAATAGCTATTAAGTTACTTTGGGTACGTTCCAAATCTGCCAGCCGCCGGTTAAGAGTTTCTAAATTACGATAAGCTTGAGCTTGCATCAAAGCAACTGCAACTTGAGTCGCAATTGCTTCTACAAAAGTTTTTTCGGATTCATTCCAAATATAGGCCTGATTTCCGCAATGATGTATTTCTAGGGTGCCCAAGCAAGTTTCTTGATGGCGAATTGGTATTAACAAACACGAACGAATTTGCCAGCGTTGAAAATTTTCGCTTAATTCGGGATACGCTTGAATACCAAGGTCTTGTGTGGTATCACTAATAGAAATAACTCTGTTTTGACCTAAAGCAGTTTGAAATAGCGGATGATTTGCCGTTACCCAAATTTCTCCCTTCATAGAAGGAAACACATCAGCTACCCATTCGTAATTAATCGATTTAGGTTGCTCCGAATTTGGATAATCATAAAATATACAGCGGCAGGGACTAAAAACATGACCCAATTCTCTAACGGTATTTTGCAGAATTTCTTCTGTGTTTAAAGAATTGCGAATAAAATTTGTGACTCTATTAATCAATCTTTCAAAATTTTCTTTCTTAAGAATAGTGCGATAATACTTGAGTTGTTGATACTGAGAAGATTGTATATAATTTACCAAACGACCTGTAAATAATCGGGCATCAATTTCTAAGATTTGGTCGGTATTATTGTCAGTTTTATTATCAAGTGTAAGATCGTAACGTTGTTTTGCTATTTCTACTTTTTCTGCTAATTCCGGTCGATAATCTAAAATCCGGTTTAATAACAAAATAGCTGCTGTTTTACTTACCTGACGTTCAAACGTCCATATCCCTTTAAATTGCCTTAACTGATCCAAAGATACTCCTTCAACTGGAGCAGAAAATTCTCGACAAACTATACAGGCAGAATATGCTTGGGCAATAATGATTAAATGCCATTCTTGAGCTAAAAAATTATCGCTAGATTCAAAGGGAATTACCGTGTAAGGAGTTGAAGTTGCTACCAAATCAGAATCCGGCGCACAGAGCACGTAAACTTGATCGCTGCGTTTGGCGATTCGCGCATAACGACGAGCTTCTTGGCGATAAAAACGCTCTTGCTGAAAATTTGCAATCACCAATGGTTTTTCAGTTCCCACTATCACCAAGTCTTCCATTGCGTGAGAAAGTGCCGTTAGGGAAGCCTTAAAATAGATTTGAGGGCGTAAAAATTTATTGGTAAGCAGTAAATTGTGTAACAGAGATTGTTGGGAGATATTCATTTCTTGAATCGCTACCGATCGTCACCTCTGTCATGCTGTTTCCAGCTATAGTAAAGGCACGATTTTGCGTGACGAAAATTTTCATAATTAAAGCTAGTACCGCTTGCATTCGTCAAAAATCAAAAGTCAAAAGTATTAACTGAGTCCAGTTTCAGCAGTTTGAAATGGGTGGTTTATTTCCACCGTGCTGTACTATTAATTAACTCTTGACGAGATGAACCAAATTAATGTAGATAATACTTAAAAAGCGATAATCTCAACGAGTGAAGAAGATAAATTACTGTCGCCGATTTTAGCATTATATAATTCTGCTTCATCTAAGTTCGCGCTGCCCAGATTTGTATTGCTCATGTCAACTCTCGCTAAAACAGCTTTACTTAAATTGACGTTGTACAAATCTGCTTGACTTAAAATTGCACCCGTCAAGTTAGCGCCAGCAAGATTTGAATTAGCTAAGTTAGCACCTGTTAAATCGGCGTAACGTAAATCCACACCTGATAAGTTGCTGTTACTAATATCAGCATAGCGTAAAGAAGCTAAGCGCAAGTCAGCTTTATTTAGGTTGGCTTGGTGCATATCCGCTCGATTTAAATTCGCCCTAATTAAACAAGCTTTACTCAAAACAGACCAAATTAAGAAAGATTTACTTAGATCGCTTCTCCAAAGAGTTGCTTTCTCGAAAATGGCTTCATTTAAGTTTGCTCCACGTAAGGAAACACCTTCTAAGTTAGCACTTGTTAGATTAGCTCGACTCAAATTAATTCCGTTTAAGCATGTTTCACTCAGATTCGCTTGTTGCAAGCTAGCTTCTACAAAATCTTTATTTCCTCTCAAGTAACGCTCTATCAGCTTATTGGTATTCATAGGACAAACATACTAAAAAAGAATCGAGGGCAGGTGGACTAACTAATCACAGTATCCACATGGCATTCCTGAGAAATTACTTTCCTTAACAGCTTCTTAAGAAAAATTTTTTCCTTCCGCAGAAAGCCATTCCGAAGCCCTTGAAAATCTCAAGACAGATACTCAGCAACCTGAAAGCTATTTATAATCTTGGTTTGGATAGCCTACCAAGCGGAAAAATAGACGATCGCTATATTTAAATCATAGATTTCAGTTTGCTAATTTTTATTAATCTATATGAATAAAATAAACAATAATGTTACATTTAGTCAACAGGGGTTGACAATAATTATTTTATAGCTTTTTATTTCTTCGAGAGAGAAGGGAAGAGGCAGAAGAGTTATAACCTGTAACCTTTAGCCTTTTTGTATTCAACGCTGGCTGATTTTCTGGGGATTATGTATCAAAATCTCAGTGTAAGATTATTTATTACTGAGATATGTCAGGTGAAAACTCCCAGCCTTCTTCTTATAAAGGCCAAGACTTAGCTGGTGAAAACTTCGATCACAAAGACTTGCGAGGTACAGATTTTACAAAAGCAAACCTCGAAGGAGCAACTTTTGTAAAGGCTAACCTTCAAGGAGCCATTTTTGAAAAAGCAACTCTAGATAAAGCAAACTTTCAAGAAGCCAATCTTCAAAGTGCCAACCTGGGTGAAGCAAATTTACAAGAAGCTTATTTTTTTGAAGCAGATTTACGTGGCGCTAATCTTCAAGGTGCGAAGCTCCGTGAAGCTTATTTAAGAAGAACTGATTTGCGTGGTGCCGATTTGGGAGAAGCAACTCTAGAAAGAGCAAATTTTCAATATTGTCAAATAAACAAAGATACTAAACTTGAAGATAAGTGGAGATTAGTTTGGGAAATCGTAAATAAGTCACTCGAAGGGCGTGATTTGAGTGAATGCGACTTACAAGAAGCAAACTTGATTGAAGCTAATTTGCAAAAAGCAGACTTAACAGGAAGCAAGCTACAGGGGGCTATTTTAGAAGCAGCAAATCTCGAAGCAGCAAATCTTCAAGGGGCTAACTTGGAGGGGGCAAATCTCAAAGGAGCAAATCTTTGGGAAGCCGTGATGGAAAATGCTAATCTCGAAGAAGCCAATCTGACAAAAGCAAACCTTTCTGGTGCTAATTTGAGTAACGCTACCTTAGAAGGGGCTAATTTCAAAAATAGTCAAATTAGCTATGAAACTCAACTCGACGAGAATTGTAAATTAGTTTGGGAACTGGTTAATAAAATAGTTGAAGGGCGAGATTTAAGTCAACTTGATTTACAAAAAGCTAACTTAACTGAAGCTCACCTCAAAGGTGCCAATCTTAAGGAAGCCAATTTACAAGGAGCTATTTTAAAACAAGCTAACTTACAAGGAGCAAATCTTTGGGGAGCCAAACTACAAGGAGCTAACTTTGAGGGAGCTAATTTAGAAGCAGTAAACTTTCAAGAAGCTGACTTTGATAAAAAAGCCAATTTACAAAATAGCAATCTCCAGGAAGCTGATTTGTTAGAAGTTACTTTGGAAGAAGCTAATTTACAAGGTGCGAATCTCCAAGAAGCTAAATTAAAAGTAGCTAATCTTCAAAAAGCCAACTTGAAAGGAGCTAATTTACACAACGCTTATTTACGTGGCGCTAGATTACAACAAGCTAATTTCCAAGAAGCCAATCTTGAAGCTGCAGTTTTCCAAGAAGCTAACCTCCAAGGGGCTAATTTTTCCAAAGCCAATTTGAAAGAAGCTAGTTTTATCGCAGCAGATTTAAGGGAAGTAAGCGAATCTGAAGCAGTTATAGTTACTAATCTTGAAGGAGCTAACCTAGAAAAAGCAGATCTCAGCTGTGCGAAACTTAACAGAGCTAACCTAAAAAAAGCAAACCTCCACAAGGCGAATCTTAGAGCAGCAGACTTAGAAGCAGCAGATTTAGAAAAGGCTAATCTTGAAGAAGCCGATCTTTTAGATGCTAATCTCCGAGTTGCTTTTCTCAGGGAAGCTAGGTTTTACAGAGCGGATTTACATCGAGCTAATTTACAAGTTGCTTACCTCTACAAAGCTAACTTACAATCAGCCAAGTTAGTCAGAGCGAATCTACAAAAAGCTGATCTACAAAAAGCAAACTTAAAATTAGCAAACCTAACATCAGCAAACCTACAATTTGCCGACTTATATAGAGTAAACTTAGAAGCCGCAATCCTTGAAGAAACCAATTTACAACAAGCAAATCTTGAAGGAGCAAACCTTTCCAGAGCCAATCTCAAAGGAACTAATTTCAAAGATGCTGATTTGGATATAGCCGATCTCACCCAAATTAAAAATTTCACCGAAGAACAAATCCAGGAAGCTAGGAATTGGGAAAAAGTAAGACGAGATATCAATGAACAATGAACAATGAACAATTATCAATTATCAATGAACAATGAACAATTATCAATGAATCATTTATAATTGATTGCTGAAATTATTCCATTTTTTCTAACTTAGCAACTCTAGGATCGATGATTTTTTGACCTAAACCGGGGAATTTTATGGCTACGGAAACTTTACTTCCTCCACCAAAAATATGAGTTATTTCACCGGCTCCAAATGATTTATGCATGACTCGATCGCCAACTTGCCAATTCACGTTTGCAGTTGGTTTGCCATTATTTGTACTATCAAAACCATTATCGTAACTAGCAGAAGTACGACCACCATTAATTGTATAAGTAATACGACGAGGATACTCGGTAGCTAATAGTTCTCGGGGTAACTCGTCGAGAAATTGCGATGGCACTGCTGGTTCGCGAGTCCCATACAGCCTGCGTTCTCGTGCGTGAGACAAAAACAATCTTTCCTGAGCGCGAGTAATACCAACGTAACATAAACGACGTTCTTCTTCTAAAGCAGATGGATCGTTCATGGAACGATAATTGGGAAATAATCCTTGTTCTAATCCTACTAAGAAAACTACGGGAAATTCCAATCCTTTAGAAGAATGTAACGTCATTAAAGATACCGCACTTTGTCCTTCTTTGACGTTATCTAAGTCGGAACTCAAAGCCGTACTAGCAAGAAAACCTGCTAAAGAAGCATCTTGTTCGGCTTCATCTTCATATTGACGTACGGCATTATAAAGTTCCTGAACGTTGCGTATTCTATCTTCTGCCTCGTCGTTTCCTTGATTTTGTAAGTCTTGTATGTAACCAGATTCATCTAAAATAGCTTGCAAAATATCTGATGCGCTTATGTTTTCAACTTCTTGTTGCCAGCAGCCAATCATCCGCGCAAAGTTATTTACCGATTTCGCCGAGCGTCCTGCTAATGTATTAACTGATGTTTCATCGCTAAGTATTTCCCACATACTTACACCTAGTTCTTGAGCGGCGTTTGTCAGGTTTTCAGTGGTGGCTTTACCAATACCGCGCCGGGGTGTATTAATTACCCTCAATAAACTTACAGTATCGGCGGGGTTCGCGATCGCTCTTAAATAACCCAAAACATCTTTAATTTCTTTGCGATCGTAAAATTTCAATCCTCCAACTACAGTGTAGGGGATTCCGTTCCTGACTAAAATATCTTCAAAGGGACGAGATTGAGCGTTAGTACGATAAAGGATAGAAAAATTTCCCCAGTTTGCATCGGGATTTTCTTTTTCTAAAGCACGGATTTTACTAATAACAAAATCAGCTTCCGCTACTTCATCATCAGCTTGGAAATAAAAGATTTGTTCGCCTTCACCGCGCGTTGCTTTGAGTACTTTATCAATACGTTGGGTATTATTTTCAATTAAATGGTTCGCAGCTTGGAGAATATTTTCACAGGAGCGATAATTCTCTTCTAATTTAACCATCGAACGAGTATCATCATCTGCTAAACCATCACCAAAATCTTGTTGAAAGTCTAGCAAAATCGTGAAGTCAGCCATTCTGAAAGAATATATTGATTGATCGGCATCACCCACTACAAATACAGAACGGTTTTGCCAATCCCACTGACTTTTCTGTTCTCCATAAGTCGCTAATAGGCTAATTAATTGGTATTGAGTCCGGTTTGTATCTTGATATTCATCTACCAATATATGACGAAATTTACTATGCCAATAACCCAAAACTTGCTCGTTTTGTTGAAATAATCTTACTGGAACCAAAATTAAATCGTCAAAATCCAGAGCATTATTTTCTGCTAACTTGTCCTGATAGCAACTGTAAACTTCTGCAATTACTCTTCCCTTATAATTTGGTTCTTCCTTCTCATATTCTTTCGGCGATAAACCCTGATTTTTAGCATTACTGATAGCGTAGCGAACGGAACGGGGGTTAAATTTTTTATCGCTGAGATTTAACTGCTTAGTAACAATTTCCTTAACTAAACTTTGAGCATCAGATTCATCAAAAATCGAAAAATTACGCTTCCAAGTGCGTCCTTTCTCATCTGAGTATTTATCAATATCAAATCGAAGGATGCGAGAAAGTAAACTGTGAAAAGTACCGCACCACAAATCTTTGATAATATGCTTATAAACTTTCGATCTTAATTTTACCTGGTCGTATTCTGGTAATAAATCGTAACGTTCGCCGTACTCAGTAAGTGCCATTTGTTCGGCGAATAGCTTTTGAATACGTTCCTTCATCTCCCGTGCGGCTTTATTGGTTAAGGTAACCGCCAGGATATTTTCAGGATTAACTTTATGTTCGACAATTAAGTTAGCAATGCGATAAGTCAACGCTCGTGTTTTACCAGAGCCTGCGCCAGCAACAACTAGCAAGGGACCGCAAAAATGTTCGACAGCGCGACGTTGATTGGGGTTAAGGTGACACAGAGAGTCAATTGTTGTTGTCATGGAGGTGAGGAGTAAGCGGGATTAAAATACAAGTCGTAGCAATGCAGCAATATGCCTTTTTGTTAAATCAATAGAAAGATCTTATATTGCTAACGCTACAATTTTACCGTAATTTAACCGATCGAAATTAAGATTGTTTTGCTATTTAGTTGAGTGTGACTGTATTCGGTGTAATTCCTATAGGACTTACGCAACCGGTACATTTTCCTTGTAGGGTGCTGTGACACTTTGACTGATTTTCAACGTAGTAATAAGGATTGTGGTGTCACGCACCAGCCGGGTATTGTGACAATTGCGTAAGTCCTGTCCTATTCAGAAAAGAGCTTACTAATAATCAGATCAAAACTATTATAAAATTTCTTTTTAACTGCCTCAAACTCTATGATATCGTAACTAGGAGGCTCTAATTTATCTAACCGATCTTCAGGCAAATAAACGTGATAGCGAACTTCAATTTGGAGACTTTCGACATTAGGTAACTGTCCGTAATATTTTGTAATATATCCCCCTGTAAAGGTTTTATTCCTGACTACTTGGAAACCTTGATAAAGAAAGGATTTTTCAACAGTTGAAATTAATAACTCCGAACAAGTTTGATTCTTTACGTTACCCAAACATATATCATCATCAATTAATCCCAAAAAACTATGTAAATCCAAAAGATAAACTTTACCAAACTCTTCAATTTTTTCTTGGAGAAGTGAGTTTAGTTGATGATGATAAGGAAGATAGTATTTTTCAATTCGTTCTTGTATATGTTTTAAGGAAGGTTTATATTGATAAATAGATTTATTAAATGCTGTGTTTTCTGGAATAACCGAAGACCAAAAATCACCAAAAAAAGGTTCTTTGGCTTGACGATTTAAATCAACAACATATCTATTATGAGTAGCTTGTAAAACTGTAATACCTAAACTGGGAAGAAAATCGTAAAGTTGGTCGAGATGCCAATCACTGTTAGGTAAAGAATTTAGATGTTCGGTTGTAAATTGAGCCGCAATATCATTCGGTAAAAATAAGCCGCTATGAGGAATATTTGCGACTAATGGTAATGCCTTGATTTTAGGTCGATAAATATTAAATAATTCCATTGAATTGACCCATAAAGGCAAGCGATAATTGTTAATTGATGACTCGATTGCTGATGAAGCGTACCCTTTATCATCAGATACTGGACTTAACAGAAAATCGCTATAACCTTAACTTTAAGAAAATTGATCAACCCCAACCTTCGGGTGATTATCGATCGCTGATTACCGGTAACTGAACGGTGAATGTAGAACCAACTCCCGACTCACTTTGAACCTTAAAATCACCACCCATCATCTGGCAGAAATGGCGAGTAATTGCTAATCCTAATCCCGTTCCACCATATTTTTTAGTAGTAGAAGCATCGCCTTGTGTAAATGGTTTAAATAACTGTTTTAGTTGACAATCGGACATGCCAATACCGGTATCTCTAACGACAAAAGTAATTATTTCACCGGTCATACTTGCTATAGCGTCTTTTTGCCGTCTAATCTTGAGAGTTACTTTACCATTTTTCGTAAACTTTGCGGCATTGCTTAGCAAATTTAGAAGTATTTGTCTTACTCTTGTTTGATCGGCATACATAGTACCGAGTTCTTCATCGTAATCAATTTCTAAGAAACAACCATTTTTCTCTATGGTTGGCTTGATAGTAAGAACAAGATTGTTTATTAGCGACAATATCTCAAATGTCTCTGGGTAAAGAGTCATTTTGCCAGCTTCAATTTTGGACAAGTCAAGGATGTCGTTAATTAGTTCTAGTAAGTGTTTCCCTGCTGTATTAATTGTTTCAAGATCGATACTAAAATCTCCTCCTACACCTAAATCGGCTGCGTCTTCTTGTAAAAGTTGACTTAAGCCAATTATGGCATTCAAAGGTGTACGTAACTCGTGGCTAACGTTTGCTAAAAATTGGCTTTTTGTTTTACTGGCGGCTTCTGCTAATTCTTTAGCTTGTTCTAATTGTTTAGTTCTTTGTGATACTCTTTCAATCAACCTATTGAGTGATTTTGCTAGTAATCCGATTTCATCTTCGGTTGTAACTGGAGCTCGTAAATCGAAATTAGATTTGCGAGCAACTTGTTCGGCTACTTGAGTTACAACTACTACAGGTTCGGCTATAGCTCGGGAAGTTCTCCAGGCTACCACAACAGCGATCGCCACTGAAAGCAGCATACTGGCGACAACAATTGTTCTTTCGATTCCTTTGGAAAATTCTAAGTCTTTTGCTCTTTGAGATTCTTGTAATTCGGCGCTTTGAAGAATATTATTTAACTTGTTAGATAACTCTTCTAAACGGATAGCTGATTGAGAGCGAGTAAGTTGCAACAATTGTTTTTGTACTAAAGATGGTTGAGAAAGCCTTTTTTGCTCGTCTACCTGCTGTAAAATTAAATTTAGTTGTTGCGTATAAGACTCTAGATTAATCTCGTAATTACGCAACAATGTCTGAAAAGTTGCTTCAGTAGTTGCTAACTTTCCAGGTTTGCTGCTAATAAATTCTGAGATGTTAACTTCTACATCTTTAATTTTGTTAATACTTTCATCAAACTCGCCTTTTTTACGAAAGAGCTGTTGCGGTTGTTCTACTAGGGCAGCCAAACCATAACTGTGCAATTGTACTTCCGTTGCAGCATCTTTATAATTCGCCAACATTTGTGTTTGATATTTGGCATGATTAAACTGCCTGATTTCTCTTGCACGGTAGTAGTTAGCAATTACTTATCCAACAAGGGATCCAAAAAAACCAATCCCAATCGCGGCAAAATATCCGCAACCAATTTTTTGATGGATACGTCTGGAACTAGCTTTAAGTTTCCCGCTGGAAGGAAATTCTAAAGTAGGCAGTTCGTCATTTGAGGGCACATCTTCTGACACTTCTTTATTTTGTGAACTGCTGTCACCTGCGGTTGGCTTTTGAGTTTGCATCCGGAGAATCTCCTTACCCTCCCGCCACAATTGATGCATTAGTCAAGGGTTCCCTTAAAAGTTTTTTTGAAGAAAAAACTTACAGGGCACCAGACGGGTGCCCGTCAAGGCGGTGAAATTAGATCGATACACTAGCTACTAGTAATCATCTTCTTTTATAACAGTTAGCAAAGTCTAATCGCTACATGCTTTGCACGAGCTTTATGATATTCAAGTAATTTTGCTTTAAAAACTTAACATATTTTGATTACCACTGCTTGTGATACATACCAAAAAAGTGAGGAGTTACTTTCTCAAAAAGATGGCTCCTCACTTACTGTTCAAGATTAAAATTACTTCGATTTTCTCTCTCTTAGCAGAAGACAGCTACCCGTTCATGAAAAACGGGGCAACCTTCTTTTAGGAAAGACTCAAAGCTTTGGTAGAATTTGGTATTGGTGTGGAATTCAATTTGCTTGCTGCTTGCTTTAATAACTGAGCTTTATCAGTACGCTCCCAAGGTAAGTCTAAATCATCACGTCCGAAATGACCGTAAGCTGCGACGTCCTGGTAAAAACGTCCGCCTCGTTCATTTGGTAATTTGCGTAAGTTGAAGGCATGTATTATACCTGCAGGACGCAATTCAAAGTTACCTTCAACTAATTGCAACAAAGTTTGCTCGTCAACCTTACCTGTTCCAAAGGTTTCGATCATGATGCTTACCGGGCGTGCTACACCAATGGCATAACTAAGCTGAACTTCGCATTTTTCAGCTAAACCAGCAGCAACTATGTTTTTCGCCACATAACGACAAGCATAAGCGGCACTACGGTCTACTTTTGTGGGATCTTTTCCGGAGAAAGCTCCACCACCATGTCGGGAATAACCGCCGTAGGTATCGACAATAATTTTACGTCCAGTGAGACCAGAGTCTCCTTGAGGTCCGCCAATCACGAATTTACCGGTGGGGTTAACCAAAAAGCGGGTTTTCTCGTCTGGCTTGATGTCAATGTCGCCGAATACAGGTTCTACGACTGAAGACCAAAGGTCTTTGGTGATTTTCTCCCGTACTGCTGCTTCATCGCTAATATCGCCGATGTTAGGAGCGTGCTGGGTAGAAATTAAGATGGTGTCAATACCCACGGGTTTGCCATCTTCGTAGGCAATACTGACTTGAGTTTTACCGTCGGGGCGTAAATAAGGCAATTCACCTGTCTTACGAACTGTTGCTAGTCTGCGAGCAATACGGTGAGCAAGACTGATGGGCAAGGGCATTAATTCGGGAGTTTCGTCACAAGCGAAGCCGAACATGATACCCTGGTCTCCAGCACCAATTTTATCGAATTGTTCTTCGCTGGACTCTGCGCGGCTTTCTTGAGCGGTGTTAACGCCTTGAGCGATATCCGCTGACTGTTCGTCCAAAGCGACTAAAACTGAGCAGCTATTAGAACAAAAACCATTTACAGCATCGGTGTAACCAATCTCAGCTATTTTCTTTCTAGCGAGATTCATATAGTTGACGTTTGCTTTACTGGTTATTTCGCCAGTAATCAGCACTAAGCCAGTATTGACAACAACTTCAGCTGCAACCCGACTTGTAGGATCTTGTTCGAGCAAAGCATCCAAAATAGTATCGGAAATCTGATCGCAGATTTTATCTGGATGACCCTCGGTCACTGACTCGGAGGTAAATAGATAGCGACGAGTCAAATTAAATTCCTCCCTTTTAGAGCATTAGACTTAATTAATGCAAGCATTTCATTAAGTCACTTTAATGTGCAATCATACCAATATTTTTGCAGTTAATGATGAATTCTACGTTAATTTTTTCAAACTCATATAGTTATCATAACTATCTTGAAAATAAATGATTTTTTTGCTACCTGCTTAATTTAATACAATATATTCAACTATTTTTTATGTTTTATCTGTATTAAAAAAGGACACCACATGGATGCCCTAATAAAAATAACTATGATTTTCAAAAACTGTCTCAACTTTTAAAGACTTATTTAAACTTCAACAGCCATTTTTGCTTCTGTCTGTGTCAAACGTTCGTATGCTGCACGCATTTTCAAACCAGTCAATACTTGGAATAAACCAGTTCCATTATTTGAACCCGGATATTCACGGTGCTGAAGTAGCAAGTGAGTCATCTCTCCCTGGTACTTAGTGGATGTTTTACTCAGATGCGTCTCAATATAAATTACTTCATCAAGGTTATCAAATTGACCGTCAACCTCTAATACGGATACATAGCGACCGTAGTATACATCAGAACCGTAGTACATTTGCATACCAGGGTAAGAACAAGTCAGCTTACGTCCGCAAGGAGTCCACTGAATGGTCGAACCTTCATCAAACAGATAAACTGGTTCAAAGCCTTCCTTGCCTTCCCGTTGCAACATCCGTACTCGCAGTACTTTACGCTCTTTATCATCTTTAATCAGGTTAGTTGGTAATACCTGAAGGACCACATCAGCATATTCTCTTTGTGGTTCAATATAGTTTTGGAAATCAGGCTTGCGGGAATTAATTGCAGCTAAGACATCCTCATAACGGTGACCCCTTTCTGCCATATCGCGTTGGATTTTCCAGGCTATTTTAACTTCATCGCCGATATCCAAATAGACGCTGAAATCAATTAAAGTACGCACCCGTTCATCATATAAAGGATGCAATCCTTCTATTACAATAATATGATTTGGCTCTATCCTTTCAGGAGGGTCTAATTCGCCGGTCTCATGGTTGTAAATAGGTTTATCAATTGCTTGACCTTCTTTAAGAGCTTTCATTTGCTCGTACATTAAGTCAAAATTGTTCGCTCTTGGATCTAGCGCCGTTATACCTGTTTCTTTACGCTGCTTGCGGTCTAAACTATGATAATCATCTAAACAGATGACTGTCATGAATTCTTCTCCGAACAAATCAATTAGGCGACGCAAAAACGTAGATTTACCGCATCCAGAGTCTCCAGCAACTCCAATCATTACAATGCGATCTGGCTTATTTGTCATAAATCCCCTCTAATTAGTTTCTAAAGATGACTGAATCAATATTTTTTTTACACAGATTTATTCCAGCTCAGGAGTCCCCTATCGGTTACCCTGCGTTCTTGCTACACAGCACCAATGTACAACAGTAAAGGAGTAAGTAATGATTTTATTACTTGATCCCCGCATTGTTAGTCGAGATTCATTGGTGTAAGTATTTAATCCTAGCGATATTTGGGATTGTAACAGAAGGGAGGTATCATATACAAGTTTTCCCCTGAATGATAATCTTCTCCAGGTGACCCTCGAATTACTAATATTTGTTTAATAATTAAAAAATTATTGCCAATGCGTTGAATTTAAATATTTCTTCATATACACTTTGTTGAGCTTGCGGTTATTCTTTAATTGCTAATTGTATCATTTTTGGATTGATATCTCACCGCGATCGCCGCCTCAAATATGGTATTTACGATCTCTTTAATTAGCTCTGCGCAATTCAAGTCTCGGACAATTATTAAAAAATTGTATATTATACTATATAATTAACTCACGAGAAAATTATCATGCGAAAAACTATCGTATCTTTTTGGTTTTTTCTGCTTCAAACCAATACCTGTACCAACAATAATATTGATTAAGGTTGACAGATGTTTCACATCACGCAAAACTTATAAATAATCATTATAAATTCCATACTTACCTATAGAGTACGGAAAAAATTAAACAAGGTAGGTACTTTTAAATACCATTAAAAGGTAAAATAAAGTAAGTCAGCAAAAGACTCTAAAACCGATTCCGGGACTCAGAGAAAGTTATACCCAAAACTCAATTCCTTCGCACCATTGGTGCTGGTAATGATGAGTTCAAAGGAACATTCCTCTGCCTCAATGGGGCTAATTGGGTGAATTAGTGAACCCGGCAGTACAGTTAAACCCGTGGAATACATTCTAAGCAATACAGGGGATTCTTAGAATTATCTTCTGCTTTCTGAGCAGGAGAAAGTCAAATCATCCTTAATGGTCGAGACAATATAGCTGCATGGGTGTATTGCTATGGTGATTGCTGTAGCAAAAACTAATTATTGTAGTTGTAAATGTTCTTATAAATTGAGTTGAGAGCAATTTTGTTGTATACAAATATAAAAAAGTGTGAATAGCAATACTTAAATAGGTCGAAGAAGTCAACGTGAGGAAGAAACATACTTTTCCTCGAAAATTTATTATCAATACTGATAAACCTAGGCGGTCATGCTTTACCGGAGTGCGGTAAATGCAAGGGATCTTCCGTCCAATGAAAAAGAAAAAATTAAATTGACTCATTATTAACATTCTGCGAACAACTTATCATCTACTTTAGAAGGTGAACAGGTGTGTCTTTAACTAACCCTTCGCGAACTAAAGTGAGTGTAAGCAGTAATACTGATGGCTATATTTATGCCACTTTCTCAGAACGCGGTTCTGTACGGTGTACCCAAACTGAGTAAACTATGCCAGACCGTGCTTTGGGAAAGATTTTTTGAAAAGGGTTAAGTAATCAATCGGAGTGGTAGAAAAAATGAATTATCAAGGTGCTGTTGAAAGTACTGCTAACACGTTAGGAGGTAGCCGTACTTTTCTATATGAAGTGGTCGGTTTACATCAGAATAAAGAAGCTGATAAAACGAACTACCCAATTCGTAAAAGTGGCAGTGTATTCATCAGAGTGCCTTACAACCGCATGAATCAAGAAATGCGGCGTATCTCTCGCCTAGGCTGCATAATTGTTAGCATTCAATCAATGAGTGCTTTGGAGCAGCTTAATGGTAATGCTGCTGCAAATGGTTCTAACGGTGCTAGCAATCAAGGGAATGTTGAAGACGCATCTGTTGCAAATAACGCAACCGATGAAAAGTCTAGGAAGAAGGATAAAAAAGGCAACACCATGACTGAAGCGAAAGCGAAAAAGAAGGACGTTCCCGTAAATACTTACCGTCCCAAAGATCCATATATCGGTAAATGTCTATCTAATGAAGAATTGGTAGGTGAAGGCGGAATTGGTACCGTACGCCACCTGAAATTCGACCTTTCTGCCGGAAATTTACGTTATTTAGAAGGTCAAAGTATCGGCATAGTTCCACCTGGAGTAGACAAGAATGGTAAGCCTGAGAAACTCAGACTGTACTCCATCGCTTCAACTCAACATGGTGATGACGTAGATGATAAAACCGTATCATTGTGCGTTCGCCGATTGGAGTACAAGCACCCAGAAACAGGCGAAACAGTCTACGGTGTTTGCTCAACTTACTTAACTGGGCTTGAGGTAGGAGCAGATGTTAAAATAACTGGTCCGGTGGGTAAGGAAATGTTGTTACCCGACGCTCCCGAAGCCAACATCATCATGATGGGAACCGGTACCGGTATTGCTCCTTTCCGTGCTTATTTATGGCGCATGTTCAAGGATGAAGAGAAAAAAGTAAATACCGACTACCAGTTTAAGGGTTTTGCTTGGCTGATATTTGGTATTCCTACTAGTCCAAATATCCTATATAAGGAAGAACTTGAAGAATTACAATCCAAGTATCCCGATAACTTCCGTTTAACTTACGCCATCAGCCGGGAACAGAAAAACAGTGAAGGCGGTAGAATGTACATCCAGCACCGTTGCGAGGAGTACGCCGACGAATTATGGAATATGGTTAAGGACGAAAAAACCTACACCTACATTTGCGGTTTGAAAGGTATGGAAGATGGCATTGATGCTGCGCTTTCTGCTGCTGCTGCTAAAGAAGGTGTGGACTGGAAAGATTACCAGAAGCAACTTAAAAAAGCACACCGCTGGAACGTAGAAACCTATTAATAGAAGTTGTTAGTCACAATACACATTGACTTCTGACTTTTGATACAACATGATTAGGTAGGGTGTATTGCCCTACCTATATTATTTAATGGAGTTGGGTATAAATCAGGTGGGTTTTAAGCTGGGAATCCTGGGATTAGGCACTGTCGGATGCGGTACGGTGCAATTATTGCTCGATAGCAATGGTCGTCATCCCTTATTAGAAGAAATTGAAATATATCGCGTCGGAGTGCGATCGCCAGATAAACCGCGTGAGGTAGAATTGCCGAAAGGGGTTATCACCACAGATTTAGAGTCGATTGTCACCGACCCTGAGATAGATATTGTCGTAGAAGTAATGGGTGGATTGGAACCAGCGCGAGAATTGATGCTCAAAGCCATTCGCCATGGTAAACACGTTGTGACTGCCAATAAAGCCGCAATTTCACGTTTTGGATCGGAGTTGTATACAGCCGCCAATCAAGCGGGAGTATATGTAATGCTTGAAGCATCCGTTGGTGGTGGAATTCCGGTAATTCAACCGTTGAAGCAATCTTTGAGCGTCAATCGGATTAAAGCAGTGACTGGTATTATTAACGGTACCACTAATTATATCTTGACGCGGATGCAAGATGAAGGCAGTAGTTTCGATGATGTATTAGCTGATGCACAGGATTTGGGTTATGCAGAAGCAGACCCCACAGCCGATGTAGAAGGTTTAGATGCTGCCGACAAAATCGCTATTTTAGCATCTATAGCTTTTGATGGAGGCATAAAAAGAGAAGATGTGTATTGCGAAGGCATTCGGCAGATCAGCAAAACAGATATTGAATACGCTCAAAAGCTGGGATTTGTAATCAAGTTGTTGGCGATCGCCAAAAAAGTGAATGCGTCATCGCTTTCTGTTAGAGTTCATCCCACTTTAGTGCCCTCGGGACATCCTTTGGCGAGTATTAACGGTGTTAATAATGCCATTTTTGTAGAAGGTGAACCCATCGGACAAGTAATGTTTTTCGGACCTGGTGCAGGTGCGGGTGCCACAGCCTCGGCAGTATCATCAGATATTTTAAATCTCATTTCTCGACTAATAAGTTTACCTGACTCAAATAGAGAAAATTCAAATTATCAAATTTCTAATTTAGACCCATTATTAGCTAGTTTTCATTCAGAAGATTGTCAGTTAGCTCAGAGTCAAGAACTTGTCACAAGATTTTATGCGCGTTTCCTGACAAAAGATCGACCAGGAGTAATCGGGAAGTTGGGAACTTGCTTCGGTAAATGCGGAGTCAGCTTGGAATCAGTTGTCCAAACTGGTTTTCAAGAGGAATTAGCAGAAATCGTAGTTGTGACTCACGATGTCACCGAAGGTAATTTTCACAAAGCCTTAGATGAGATTCGCAATCTTGAAGCAGTTGATAGTATTCCTAGTTTGTTGCGAGTGCTTTAGAGAGAAAAAGTGATTTCATAGGAGTTAAGAGTTAAGAGTTATGAATTATCTCATAATCTTCTTTATCACCTTGTCTCTTTGTATCACAATCCTCTTCAGCTTAATAAACGATCGCTAAAAATAATATTTGTCTTGAAAAAAGTCATGTAAGGGGATAGTCTATGGCTTAATTTTGTTAGATGCAAATTCTAATACCAATAGAGTAATTATCACCATGACTAACAAGTCCCCTTTTGAATCTCAGTCATCTTCAGACGATGACTTGGGATTTGACGATATTATCGGCATATTAGTTGCCTTTCTAACTATCGGTACAATTCTTTTTTGGTCTTTTACCCGAAAAGAGTCCGACTGGAAGTTTGGCAATTTGTTTTCAAAAGCTACTAGTAAAGATCGGGTACAGTCAAACGAAGATAATAATTTAACTAATTTGACTAAGTTGTTTGCAGCAACACCTGAATCCAACAATACTCTCAAGTCTCCAAAACCTGTTGGTGAAGGTAAAGCAAGCCAAAAAAAAACAACTTTCTTAGACAAAGAAACAGTTGATGCGGTAATACCGCCATTCTTAATACCATTTCCCCAAACACAATTACCACCCGATTTAGATAAAGTAATACCCGGTGCCCAGTCTTCTGGCGATGCAAAACCTGAAGCTACTGCACCCGTAGCTGTTAATACACCAGCTAGCCCTACACCGACTCCAACACAAACAGCTACACAAACACCGACTCCAACACAAGCAGCTAGCCCTACCCCGACTCCAACACAAACACCGACTCCGACGGCAACACCTAGTGTAGAAGCCATAGCTACTGAATTACCGACAATTCCGACACCAATAGCTTTTCCTGATGTAGATGATGATTTTTGGGCAAAACCTTTTATAAACAAACTTTCATCTCGGAGAATTATCGAGGGCTTTGAAGAAGATAACACCTATAGACCTCAACAAGCTGTCAATCGCGCCCAATTTGCGGCTATTCTTGGAAAAGCATTTCAAACCGATCTTACCAATACCTCAAAAGAATTTGGAGATATACCTGCAGAATATTGGGCTGAAGCAGCAATTAAAAAAGCTGTCAGCACAAAATTTATGAGTGGTTATCCCGGTAATGTTTTCCAGCCCGAGCAGAAAATTCCACGAGTACAAGTAATAGTATCTCTCGTTACCGGACTTAACTTGAAAACTCCTGCTTCCCCAGAGAAAGTTTTAAGCGTCTACAAAGATGCCGATCAAATTCCTGAATGGGCAAGAGATAAAGTCGCAGCTGCTACAGTTAATAATCTTGTTGTTAATCATCCAGATCCCGATTCATTCAACCCCAATGAAGAAGCTACACGAGCAGAAGTAGCAACAATGGTTCACCAAGCTTTGGTGAAAATGAATAAGGTAGAACCTATTAAATCAAAATACGTAGTAGGTCAATAGTAGGAATACTAAAATTGAAAGTGGACAAGTATTTGAAATGATACTTGTCCACTTTTTTGAATGACGGGCACCCATTAAAATTTTTTTCTTCTAAAAAAAAATAATGGGAACCCTTGACTATTCGCGATCCACTTACCAAGATGCCTGCACTAAAAATTTATGTAGGCAAAAAAATGCTTTTCAAGTGTTAGCCTTGAAAGCAGATCGTTACTCACTTTTAAGCATCTTTGCCTACAACTTGTGATTTGAGGGTTGTTATTTCACTAGTTAACTCAGTGCGAGTGGAGGCTTTGAGTAAGTAGCGGTAAACAAACCAGGCAGAATACCCAATACCAATCAATTCAAAGGTTGGTGCTACCAAGGGAATGTCATTCAATGCATCCAAGACAGACAGCACTACTCTAACTGCGATTAAGGCACCTAAACCTGTACCAAGCACAATCAAAAGCTGCTTATACTTATTAAAGTAGGTCCCCGCGTAATCGGAGAAATTGTTTAGAAAGCTCGAAAGTTGCTCTCCGTACTTTAGCCATTGCTCTTGAGACTGCGTGGAAGGTTGTATTTTGGTTATAGTTCCAGTAGGACTGTTCATTTCTGGGACTTTTGCCTCTGAAGTTTTAGTTTCCACGATTTCCGGTTCTTGCATTGGGGCTTCCATGATGGTAATACTTATTTTTATTCTTCTGGGGACACCTTACAACTTTTATGTTGTTTGAGTGGAGGTATAACCACTTTTTTAGGCTTTGCTTGAAAAGCGGTATAAAACGATTTTAGTTTCCCACTCCCATAATTGTCCCTTAACCGCTACTTCATCAATTCTAAAGCTTAAAGTAAGTTAAAGCGGTTACGCTTCAGAAGCAAGCAGGATAAATTGTTAGCAACACTTTGGATTTCTTAGTTGGAGGAACTAGAATCCCCAAAATGCTAATAGTACCTGCATGTGCAAGTTGCTAACAATCATAGCCATTTAAGTACAGATTATGCAAAAATCTGTTTACTTTTTAGTTTCCATCGGATTTAAATATTCCCCAAGCATGAGCTCTATCCCGAAGAAAACCTTTCAACCGAGCAAGGCGCTCGCAATCTATGGAGAGAGCGGTTTTAAGTATATTAGACCTTCTGTGTAAATTTTCTTAACTTAACTACATATTTAAATTATGAAAATCATACATTAAAAACTCCGACTTCCAGAAGAATTATGCTGGAAATCGGAGATTTATAACTTATTATTTTGTATTTGGTAGTTCAATAGCTAAGGCTAGTAGCTAAATAAAAATTAGTTATGTGAGCTATTGCTGACCAAAATGTTGTAATTTAACAGCTTCAATAAATTCCTTAGTGATTGAATTTAGTCCCAATCTGGAATATCTAAATCTTGTCCACCAACACCAATTCCTGTATGGAATATTTCAGCATCAGCGATATTAATATTGTTCATCGATGCCTCGTAGACGTTGGAGTCATAAATTATAGCGCTAGCTAAATTGGCATTATTCAAATTAGCTTGCTTGAAATTAACATTTGTTAAGAACGCTGAACTTAGCTTAGCGTCTTGTAAGTTTGCACCAGTCAAGTCAGCACCCTCAAGATTCACGTGTTCGAGGTTTGCTCCCTGTAGATTAGCTCCTCTCAAATCAGCACCAATTAAATGCGCACCGCGAAGATTTGCTCCAGACAAGTCGCAAGCCATGCATTCCCTAGTCTCAAGCAGCTTTTGTACGTGCTGCGGGTTTTCAGCTTTTACCGGGCTAGCGAAAAACAGGGGAGCCACTATGGTTAAAGCTGCCAAAAGTTTCCTTATCATAAAATTTCCCCCTTTGCAATCAAATATTTTCCATTCATTTCCTCACCTCTCTATTATCTCACTAAATCGCCAGAGTATAATGATTAACGACAAAGCTTCACAATGATAATTATTCTCCTCACAGTTAGAAAATAAGCAAATAATTGATTCAGCTTAATATTATCAACATTTTCGACGATTTATCCGTTGAAACAACTCTAGATTGACGAATGTGAATTTTTGTCAATACTAGTCTCATTTAAGTATCATTTAATTTTACTTTATTGGCAAATTTGCGTACATAAAGTGGGAAAGAAAACATATGCGGGGAATACTCAGTAATATATATATGTTGGTTTTAGCTATATTCTCCGAATTCCCCATATAAATACAACAGGTCTGCGATAATTAGATAAATCAAGCGGCTAAAAATTCCCGCATGTACTGATTTACTAACTGTGGTTGTTCTTGTTGTACCCAATGGCTACAGTTGGGAATATATTTTATTTGGAAGTCTTTAACATAGGCTTCGGTACCGTAGGTTAATTCTTTTCCCAATGCGGTATCCTCTTCTCCCCAAATCATCAAAGTTGGAACTTCGAGAATACTCCAATTTTGATTTGAGGTTCTCCGTGCAAAAATATTTCGGTAGTAGTTTATCATTGCACTCAAAGCCCCACGTTTAGCAGCAGCATCTTTGTAAGCATCAATATCTTCTTTACTGAAAGCACTTTTATCGATCGCCATACCTTTAAAAGCGTCTTCAATAAATTGATAGTCTTGGGCTTGGATAAATAATTCAGGAAGTACAGGTAGTTGGAAAAAGAACATATACCAACTACGTAATAATTGTTGAGGAGTTTTTAAACCTTCAGAGAATTTAGCGGAATGGGGACAATTCATAATAATTAATCGTTCTACCATACCGGGATTTGCGTAAGCAAAATTCCAAGCGATCGCTCCTCCCCAATCGTGAGCTACTAGAACGCATTTTTCATATCCCAATCCTCGAATTATGCCTTCTACATCTCGGATTAATTCACTCATTACATAAGCCGAGTGCGATGGGGGTTTGTCGCTGTCGTTATAACCGCGTAAATCTGGCGCAACTACTTTAAAATCTGAAGCAAATTCTGGGATTTGATATCGCCACGAGTACCAAAACTCTGGAAACCCGTGAAGCATTAACATCAAAGGACCATTTCCTTGGGTTACATAGTGCAGGTTTACCCCGTTAGTGGTAATGGATTCGTGTTGCCAAGAACCTTCCATAACATTTAGTTGAGACTACTTACTTATATTACTGGGATAAGGAGTTAGGAGTTAGGAGTTGTGAGTTAGGATTTATTTTACCTTTAACATGCAAACCTTTAACCTTCTAAATATCTATACTTTGGATTGTTCTGGAGGTAGATATGTGTGATTGTTTTATATGGGTAGATAAATAATAGCTATCTATCAAAACTATGACACAACAGATATCACAGCATCCCGCAGCCTGGATTGAGCGATTGGCACGGTTTGGTTACGCTTCAAAAGGAGTAGTTTACTTTATTGTCGGAATGTTGGCGGTACAAACGGCTTTCGGTAGAGGAGGAAGAACTACCAATACAGATATAGGCTTTGACAACGCTGGTACAGCAACCGTTTGGTCAATTTTTACTTGCTTTGGTTGCCATCGGTTTGATGAGTTATGCAATGTGGCGTTTTGTCGAAGCAATCAACGATCCAGAAAATAAAGGTAAGGATTTTAAAGGTATAGCCACAAGATTTGCCTATGTGGCCAATGGTTTGGCTTATACTGCTTTGGCTTGGACTGCAGTACAAATTATTATGGGAAGTTCAAGCAGCGGCAACGACGATAGCAAGCAAAACTGGACTGCTAGTTTACTAAATCAACCTTTCGGACAATGGTTAGTGGGAACGATTGGTGCAGGTGTAATCGCTTTCGGATGTTATTATCTGTATAAAGCTTTCACCGCAAAATTTAGGAGAATGTTGGACTTATCTGAATTGAGCAGTGCTGGGCGTGAGTGGATTATCATCACCTGTCGATTTGGTTTAGCAGCAAGAAGTATTGTATTCTTTTTGATTGGTTGGTTTTTCATTGAAGCAGGATATATGGCTCAAGCAAGTCAAGTTAGAGGACTTGATGAGGCATTGGAAACTTTAGCAGAACAGCCTTATGGACATTGGTTGTTGGCGATCGTGGCTTTGGGTTTGATGGCTTACCGAGTATATATGGTGGTTCAAGCACGGTATCGTTACCTTGACCCTAATATATAGTATTTAAAAGTAATATTAAAAATGTCAGTTACTGAAATACGCGGCGTTTGGTTAACCACTACAGCCAGTAAAGTTCTTGATTCTCGGGATAATATCGTCGAAGCAATGAACTTTCTCGCCGAAACGGGATTTAATGTTGTGTTTCCAGTAGTGTGGAATAAGGCGGTAACGCAGTTTCCTTCTGGAATAATGCAGCAGAATTTTGGCGTGGAAATTAATCCGCAATATCAAGGAAGGGATGTTTTAGCGGAAGTTATTACGGCAGCGCATGGAGTAGGGTTAAAGGTAATTCCTTGGTTTGAATATGGCTTCGCTAGTTCTTACAATTCTAATGGAGGAATGTTACTGGCAAAAAAACCACAATGGGCTGCCCGAGATTATAAAGGTAATTTACTGAATAAGAATGGTTTTGAATGGCTTAATGCCTTGGATTCCCAAGTACAAGATTTTCTATTGAATCTAATACTTGAGGTTGTTAGGAATTATGATATTGACGGTATTCAAGGAGACGATCGTTTACCTGCTTTGCCCTGCGAGGGTGGTTACGACAAAGGTACTGTAAAACGTTATCAGCAAGAATTCGGTAAAAATCCGCCGCAAAATCCTAAGGATAGAAAATGGTTGCAGTGGCGTGCGGATATTTTGACTGATTTTTTAGGGCGTTTATATAGAGAAGTCAAAGCTGTAAATGAAAACTTATTAGTATCCATGGCTCCCAATATTCATGATTGGGCATTAAAAGAATATTTACAAGATTCACAGACGTGGTTGGAAAGAGGGTTGGTAGATATTATTCACCCACAAATTTATCGGCGCGATTTCAATAGTTATAAGATTATTGTCGATCGGTTAGTAAAACAACAGTTTACGGACAAAAGCCGAGTCAAATTTGCACCAGGAGTGTTAATGAAATTGGGTTCTTATAATATCAATCCAGACTATTTGGTACAGTTGCTTGAATACAATCGGGCTTGTGGTATTGGAGGAGAGGTATTTTTCTTTTACGAAGGTTTGCGAGATAATAATAATGCAATAGCCGCGGTGTTACGGCAAGGCTATTATGCTAAGTCTGCTGCATTTCCTTCTTTAGAATATTTGAATCAAGGTAAGGGGAGTAGGAAAGAAGTTGTGAATAAGAAGCGGGGTTTGGTTAATTTTTTGAGAAATTGGTTTTAATGTTGTGATACAAGTAAAAAGAAAATGGGTAAGGTACCCTGTAGTCTCTACACCGGTACCGATTCCGGAGCAACTAACTGCTCTGGGGTACCACAATAGTATAGGATTACTCCGCAGAATTTTGAACGGATACTGAGATTCAAAAGCTTGCTATATAAGCTTAAAGCCTAAAATATTATTCAGAAATCAAACCGGATTCCTATATATTTCATTTATAAACCCTTTTCAATCTAAAATCTAAAATCTAAAATCTAAAATCCAAAATAGTATGGCTTATGCAATTAGAATATAAATCACAGATAGAAGAAAATATTCAAATTCTCAAACATGATTTACCGACTTTGTTTGAAAAAGATATTTCTTATGATATTTATACAATAAATATTTTATTTAAAGACCCAATAAGTAAATTTAAGTGGAAATTTAACTATCGGATTATTTTTTGGACTTTAAGATTTCACGCGGGATTGTTTTTTACTGAAATATTCTTTGATTTGCACGATGTATATCAGTTAGATGAAAATACTATTTTTGCAAAGTGGACTGTGCGAGGTACTTTGCGAGTTCCTTGGCAAGCAAAAATTTTCTTTAACGGCCATTCAAATTATAAGCTTAATCAAGATGGTTTGATATACGAACATATTGATACTTGGGATAGAAAACCTAGCGAGATTTTACGTCAGTTTTTCCGTAAAGGAGGAGAATTATAAAGATTAGTTATACAGGTAGGTTGAAAAAAGGTACGATAAATATCAAATTATCTTTGAACCTATGAGTCCTTTCTTGGGAAATTTAATTGTAACTGCGCTAACATTTATTTATGTTTTTGGGCTTGTAGCGGTAATGAATTTCTGCGTCAATCGCTTTAATTTACCGCAGGATATTAGCCGCAAAGTGACTCATATTGGCGCAGGTTCTTTAATTGTGTTTTTAGCACTTTATAATGATTTACACTGGTCAAAATATCTCAATGTCACTATTTTGATAGTTTGGATAATCCTTCTAATACAGAAAGGTTTGTTCGCTAGCGATGAAGATGAAGCTGTCAAAACCATGACTCGTACTGGTGACAAAAGCGAACTTCTAAAAGGACCTTTATATTTTGTAATTGTAGCAGCTATTTGCGGTACCTTATTTTATAAAACTTTTCCCGGAATTATGGCAATGACAACTCTTGGTTGGGGAGATGGTATTGCGCCGATTATTGGTTCTCGCTACGGTAAATTGAAATATGAAGTACTCAGCAGTAAAAGCCTGGAAGGAACCGCATCAATGTTTATTGCTGCTTTTGCTGCAAGTCTGTTTTTTGTTTGGCTGATTATTCCAAGTGAATTTAATGTGATGCGGATTTTTCTGTTATCTGCGATCGCAACGATTGTCGAAGCCTGTAGTCCAAAAGAAATCGATAATCTTTTGATTCCAGTTGTAGTAATTCTAGCGGCTTTAACTGTTATTTAGATTCAACGAATAGTTCTAATAAACTCGAACCAATATATATATATCCAGCAACAACTATAGTACTGCTTAATATTAAAGCAATTAAAAAGTAAGTATACTTGATTTTTGTTAAACCAATGGCATAGCTAATTATATCTTGGGAAAGAGGCATAATAATAATCATAGACAAAATGCTGCGACGACTTTTCAATTTGTTGATAAATTTGTCTAATTCATCTAAATTATTCTTCCCTATAAATTTTTGAGCTACTTTTCGTCCAAATTTTCTCGATATCCAGAAGTTCGCACTGCATCCAATCAGAGTAGCAATATAGCTTAGTAAGAAAGCATGATGTTTGCCAAATAATGTTCCACCAACTACAAATAAAGAACTACCGCTCAAAGGTGCAATGATTAAGCTGATCGCACATAAAGCTATAAATACGATAGGTGCCCATACACCAGTTTTTTTGATAAAAAGTTGAGCGTTATCTAACCCTATAATTTGTAGGGTAAATGCCATCGTTATATACAAAATAGTTACAATTAAAAATGCTAATAAAATCCTTTTGAGGTTAGAGATAAATCCCATTACACTATTTATTTTTATTTAAAGTAAAGTTGAATTTTCTGTGAATAAATAATTAATTATTTACTTATATAGTTACAGTTTACTACTTTTAGGATCGGGATTAAATATATAAGGAGAAGTAAATAAAATTAAGTAAAGCAAGATACAAGGATAATTGCTTGAAGTAAGAGACAGGAGAATAAAAAGTTACTTAAAGTTAGGTTGTTTACAAGTAATCGGATAAAACGAATAAGGATACCTGAAATTATCAATGCTATGGATAATTTACTTTTAAATTATATAGAACTACAATCACCTTTAGTGATGCAGCCTGTATGGAAAACTGTGGGAAAAACTTCTAAGTTATTTACAAATTGTTTAGATATCTTTGTTTGGAGTGATTTCGGATTTACTAGATTATTTTTCGATGTCGCTAAGAAAAAGATTAAAAGTGAAGAATCAATAAACAGATATACAAGAACTGTAATTTGGCTGGCAAAAATGTTATATGATTTTGGAACTAGTGGAAAAATTAATCATCAATCAATAATAGATAATTACACTTACAATACAAAAAATGATAAGGCATTTGCAATCAATGGAATAAGTACTTATGCTTATATGGCATCTCCAGAACTAAGGACACCGAGAATAATGAAAGAAGAAATAAGAAATATTATTCTTGGTGGGGGACAAAACTATTTAAGTCCTGAGAGACGTTTTGATGCTATTGTTCTCAGTAATCCAGAAATTTTTGATGAATCATTGAAGGATATATAGTAAATTTGATTATGCAATCTCCTATTAATAAAAAACTCTTAAATTTAAAAGCAATTGATATTTTTGCGGGATGTGGAGGTTTATCGCTTGGATTCCAAAATGCTGGATTTAAAATAATCGCTGCTTTTGATAATTGGGAACCTGCTATTAAAGTTTATAAAAAAAAATTTCATCATCCGATATACAATTATGATTTAAGTAGTTTAAATTATGACTACTCAATATTTAAAAATTTTGATTGCAATATCGTAATTGGTGGACCCCCTTGTCAAGATTTTTCCAGTGCAGGTAAAAGAAATGAAAATTTAGGTAGAGGAGATTTAAGTATTGTTTTTGCTAAAATCATTGCTTTTATTAAACCTCAATGGTTTGTTATGGAAAATGTTGAAAGATATAAGAAAAGTGAAAAAAGAAGTCAAGTAATAGACATTTTTAAATCAAATAATTATGGTTTAAGCGAAATAATAATTAAAGCAAGTCTTTGCGGCGTTCCTCAAAATAGAAAGAGATATATATGTGTGGGTAAATTAAATGGTGAAGATGATGAACTACTACCATACATTAATAAAAATTTGTCTGAAAAACCTATGTCCGTAAGAGACTATTTAGGAGACACTCTCGGAATAGAATATTATTATAGACATCCTAGAACTTATGCAAGAAGAGGTATTTTCAGTATTGATGAACCAAGTCCAACTATTAGAGGTGTGAATCGACCTATTCCAAAAACCTATAAGTTACATAAAGCTGATGCATGTTATTTTATAGAGAAAATTCGACCGCTGACAACAATTGAAAGAAGCTACATACAAACATTTCCTCAAGATTTTGATTTTGATTTGGAAAATCAATCAAAAACAGATTTGGAACAAATGATTGGTAATGCAGTACCAGTAAAATTGGGCGAGTTTGTTGCTAATTCAATCATTGAATATATTGAAAGTAAAGCAACACCTCAATTTGAACCAAAACAGCTTGTACTAAATTTTGCTGAAAATCAATAAGTTGTATCATTTAGATCCCACCTTACTACTCGCCGGATACTGTTCCAAAACCTGCTTCACATACCTCCCCGTATAAGATTTTTCATTCTTAGCTATATCTTCCGGAGTCCCAACAGCCACTATTTCCCCTCCTTTATCCCCCCCTTCCGGGCCTAAATCTATCACCCAATCAGCGCAACGAATTACGTCTAAATTATGCTCAATAACTAATATGGAATTACCTTTATCTACCAATCTTTGCAACACATCTAATAATTTATGTACGTCGTAGAAAGATAATCCCGTGGTGGGTTCATCAATTAAATAAAGCGTTTTCCCGGTAGCACGACGGGATAATTCCGTAGCTAATTTCACCCGCTGTGCTTCACCACCCGATAAGGTTGTGGCGGGTTGTCCCAATTTTACGTATCCCAAACCCACATCTACTAGAGTTTGCAGTTTGTTTGCAGCTTTGGGAATGTTGGTGAAAAATTCTAATGCTTCTTCAACTGTCATGTTGAGAACATCGGAGATCGATTTATCTTTGTATTTCACCTGTAATGTTTCGCGGTTATATCTAGCACCTTTACAGACTTCGCACTGTACGTAAACGTCGGGTAAAAAGTTCATTTCGATCACGTTTACACCTTGCCCTGCACAAGCTTCGCAACGCCCACCTTTAACGTTGAAAGAAAATTGTCCCGGTTTGTAACCCCGCGCTTTGGCTTCGATAGTTTCGGAAAATACTGCACGAATTGCATCGAATACCCCCGTATAAGTCGCCGGATTGGAACGAGGGGTTCTACCGATGGGCGATTGGTCGATTACAATTGCTTTATCAATTGCTTTTAATCCCTTGATTCCATCGATTTCTTTGGGCATGGGAATTTTTTTGTTCAGATGATGCTGTAGTGCGGGATAAAGTAATTCGTTGACTAATGTTGATTTACCCGAACCCGAAACACCCGTTACCGTAACTAATTTACCTAAAGGAATTTCTACATTAATATTACGCAGGTTGTTACGATGGGCGTTTTCAATGACTAAATTTATGCCGTTTCCTTCTCTTCTCTGAGGGGGAGTTTCAATTACTCGCCTTCCCGATAAATAGGCACCAGTTAGGGAATCCTCCGCATCTAGCATCGCCTGTAAATCACCTTGGGCTACAATATGCCCTCCGTGAATACCCGCACCAGGACCGATATCAACAACGTGGTTGGCAGCGCGAATTGTTTCTTCATCGTGTTCTACTACAATTAATGTGTTGCCTAAATCCCGCAATCTAAATAAAGTTTGCAGCAATCTGCCGTTATCGCGCTGGTGTAAACCGATGCTTGGCTCATCCAGTACGTACAATACCCCAGTTAACCCCGAACCAATTTGAGTAGCTAACCGAATCCGCTGAGCTTCCCCACCCGAAAGCGTCATCGCAGTACGATTTAAAGTTAAATAATTCAAACCCACATCCAAAAGAAACTGCAACCGCGCTTTAATTTCGCGCAATACCAAGTCTGCAATTTGCATTTGGCGTTTACTTAACTGTAAATTATTAATTCTTTCCTGAGCTTCAGTAATCGAAACTCCAGTCAAATCTAAAATTCGATACTGTCCCAATCTCACCGCTAAAGCTTCCGGCTTCAACTTTTTCCCATCACATACCGGACAAGGTTGGTCAATTATATATTGTTCTAATTTGTGCTTAATTAATTCCGAACCACCCTCATACTGACGCTGTAAAATCGGCAACACACCTTTAAATTTCTTGGTTCGTTCCGATTCCGGAGTTTTCTTTTCTCCCTGGAGAATTATCTCCTGCTGTTCCGGTGTCAAATTTTGCCACTGCGTCTGTAATTCAAACCCATAATCTTGTCCCAGAGCGTAAAGTAATTCCAAATAATAAGAATTATCTTTTTCAGACCAAGGTGCGATCGCCGCATATATTGGTACTTGAGGATCGGGAACAACTAAATCGGGTGAAAATCTTTTTAATGTGCCGATTCCATGACAATTGGGACAAGCACCATAAGGTGAATTAAAGGAAAATAAGCGTGGCGATAATTCTTCCATTACCGCGCCATGTTCGGGACAAGCGAAGTTTTCGGAAAAGACTAATTCTTGATCTTGGTTCGTTGATGGGGTATCTTCTGAATCTGGAGTATAGAGAATTACAGCTATTCCCTTGGATTGCTTTAAACAAGTAGAAAGAGAATCGACTAAACGCTCTTCAATACCGGGTTTTTTTATTAAACGGTCTATAACAACTTCTATAGTGTGAGTATATTTTTTATTTAATTCTATAGAATCCGAAAGTTCTCGCACCTCGCCATCAATACGAACCCGAACAAATCCTTGAGAAGCAAGACTAGATAATAATTTGACGTGAGTACCTTTCTTACCGCGAACCACCGGCGCAAGGATTTGGAACTTAGTACGTTCGGGTAACTCCATAATTTTATCTACCATTTCATCTATCGTTTGAGGAGCGATAGACCTGTCACATATGGGACAATGGGGTTCGCCAGCTCTACCAAACAACAGACGTAGGTAATCGTAAATTTCCGTTACCGTTCCCACAGTTGAACGCGGGTTATGAGAAGTTGACTTTTGATCGATGGAAATCGCTGGACTTAATCCTTCAATTGCCTCCACATCCGGCTTATCCATTTGTCCCAAAAATTGCCGCGCATAGGAACTAAGGGACTCTACATAACGGCGTTGCCCTTCAGCAAATATAGTATCAAAGGCCAAAGAAGACTTACCAGAACCAGAAACGCCGGTAAAAACAATCAGTTGGCGCGAAGGTATTTCTAAATCAACATTTTTTAAATTATGCTGCCTAGCACCGCGAATGCGGATTGTATTTTGATCGTTGGAGTTAGGGAGGTATCCGTTTAGGGATGCAGCTAACTTAGTTTCTGACATATCAGCTTTCTTGGGATGGCGGCAAGGGACAATCCTTAATAATACTATCGTTACTGTTGTTATGGTAGAACAGTCGTACTGAAAATGTGAAATAAAGCCCCAGGCTGTGGGACATAGCTTATGGAGTTAGGATTATATTTTTCCTTTCTTGTTAGCAGTTGTAATTTTATTAACTCAAATTACGATTTATTACTTAAACGATATTTTTGCGATCTTTCCCTGCTTATTCATGACAATAAGTTTTTGCTAGATACGCGTTTTTATGCATACGTCAAATTTATTTAACTTCCTCTTAGCAGTTCCCAGATCTAGTGAAACGGAACCTGAGATAGCTTTGACGGGTACCCATGAGAATTTTTTTCTCCTAAAAAAATTCTCATGGGAGCCCTTGACCTAGATATTCTTTTTGTGGTCAAGAGTTGACAAAAGTAGACAGTTGTCAAGGATTTTTGCTATATTTTATGCTTAATTTTTGGTAGAATAAAAAAATATTTCATTTATATCTTGATAAATATGCGAAAACCAAGCATTTATCAAGGATAAAGGTAATAAGCCAATATATTGAAGTGCGGACGGCTCAGCCCTGCAAGCCTGTGGAGGGATAACAGATCCCATGCTCCCGTTGAAACAGGAAGTAAGAGTTCTAAGAGTCAATGGTCGGCTTGTCCATACTTTACAGAGCAGCAAGCAGTAAATAGGAAGAACAAAAATCAACAGTTAATAGCGGCTGTTGATTTTCTGAATTTATTAATCTTTAGATTATAATTTTATATTATTTAAATTACTACGTGGGTCAAAGGTACGGATATCTCGGATTTTCTCATAATATTCCCGTTCTTGCGGGCTAATATCTTTAGGTGTGGCGATGGCAATCTTGACTAATTGGTCACTGCGATCGCCTTTTGGGTTGTACCAACCTTTACCGCGTAAGCGTAAGGATTGACCTGCACGTACTCCGGCTGGAAGTTTCACATCAACCATACCGTCAGGTGTTGGTACTCCAATGGTTGCTCCTAATACTGCTTCATCAGGAGTAATCTGTATTTCACATAGCAAATTGTCCCCATCAAATTTGAAAAATGGGTGAGAAGCAAGTTCGACTACTAGGTATAAATCGCCACGTCTTTGATTTAAAGGGCTAATTGGTCCTTTACCTCTAACTCGCAGACGACTACCAGGCTTTGCGCCAGCAGGTATGCGAACATCAATAGTTTCACTACCTAAATTAAAGCGCTTTTGTACGCCATTAAAAGCTTCTGAATAAGTTAAAGAAATTGTGGCTTCGCTATCTTGAGCTGCAGCCCCACCCATATCTTGGAAACCACCATAGTCATTAAAACCACCCCTACCACCAGGTGAAGTCCGATAAGAATAGCTTTGTCTTCCTCCACGGTTCCCACCGCCAAAGCGTCCTAACAATTCATTAATAAAATCGTCAAAGCTACTATACTGACCGAAATCAAAGCCATTCATATCTACACCGCCAGCAGCACTACCACCGGGGAAGCCTTGTCCGACTTGCTTCCAATATTGACCAAATTGGTCGTATTTCTGACGCTTTTCGGGGTCTGATAATACTTCGTATGCTTCGTTAACTTCCTTAAAATGCGCCTCAGCTTCCTTGTTACCTTGGTTTACGTCAGGATGATATTTACGGGCTAATTTACGAAAAGCTTTTTTAATGTCTTCTTGAGTAGCGCTTTTATTTACTCCCAAAATCCGATAATAATCTTTGAAGTCGGTTGCAGCCATCGACAATCCTCCTCGCTTATACTTACTTTATATTTTTTCCATGTATTAATTGAGTCAAAATACCGCGTAAGTTACGATCGGACATTCGGACTCTGATTTTAAGTTAACAAATATTAAATTATTTCTAGGTGCGGTTCTTGCTAGTCGGGACCAGGGAAATTTCCGTACAGAACCACAAAGGAAAGCAAAGAGGTGAAGGGTTCCCATAAGATTTTTTTTAGAAGAAAAAAATTCTTATGGGTGCCCGGTGAATCTTAATTTAAATATTGCCCTCTCAAGAGGCCGCGCTTCTATAGGAAAGCAAAAAAATTTTGAGTAACAGGACTTACGCACTCTTGACAACAAATTGAATATTTTAGACCAAAGGGTGTTGCTTTTACCTGTAAATCAATTGATTGTAAGGTGCGTAAGTCCCGATCGGTTGATACCATTCAGTCGTTAGATATTTTACTAACTACTTTTGTGCTATCTAAGTTTCCTTGTAATTAATGATTATTGACTAAATGATTGTTGCATCGGCGATCGTTGCATTTTTTAGTACCACTACAATACCGTTGCGGATGTAAAAACCTTGGTCTTCACGGTCAGCTTCTTGAACGTTATCTTTGTTGATAATTTGCACGTCGCAACCTATCTGGGCATTTTTGTCAATAATGGCACGGCGAACTGTAGTGTTTGCTCCAATACCTAAACTCGCGGGACCATCGCTACAGTCAGACTGACGTTCGGCATAAGGCTGGTAATAATCTGCCCCCATAATCAAAGTATCTTCGATATTGCATCCAGATTCAACACGCGTTCGCACTCCTAAAACCGAATGAACAATACGGCAATCTTTGAGAATACAACCTTCTCCAATCATTGATTGTGCTATTTGACAATTTAATAGTTTAGTCGGAGGTAGGTAACGAGAACGGGTGTAAATCGGCGCTTCTTCGTCGTAAAAGCTAAAGGATGGTCGGGGTTGCTGAGTTAATGCCAGATTTGAGTTGTAAAATGCTTCAATGGTTCCAATATCTTCCCAATAGTCATCGAACAAGTAAGCTTGAATGTTGTAACGATCTAAAGCACTAGGAAGAATTTCCTTACCGAAATCGGTTTGGTCTTTTGATTGTTTTAGCAAGTCGAGTAAAACTTGTTTTTTAAAGACATAAATACCCATTGAGGCGATGTACGGCTTTTGTTTCGCTTGCGAGGCATCCAACCCAAGTACAGTTGTATCTACAGCCATTTTCTTTAAAGCATCACCTTTAGGTTTTTCGCTGAAGCTTAAAACCTTACCATTATCATCAATTTTTATTAAACCAAAGGCGGAAGCGCCACGTTCGTCCATCGGAACTACTGATAAAGTCACATCAGCTCCGGTTTCTCGATGACGTTGGACAAACTGACGGTAGTCCATGCGATAAAGATGATCGCCAGATAAAATCAGATATTCATCTACATCCCATTCTTGAAAAAGCCACTGATACTGACGCACCGCATCGGCAGTACCTTGAAACCAACTCGAACTGCTTGGGGTTTTCTGTGGAGCGAGAACTTCTACGAAACCCTCAGTAAAACCAGCAAAGCTGTAAGTACGAGCAAGGTGGCGGTTTAGGGAAGCTGAATTGAACTGCGTCAAAACATAAATTTTAAATATTTCTGAATTTATACAATTACTGACTGGAATATCTATCAAACGATATTTTCCAGCTAATGGAACTGCCGGTTTAGCACGGAATTTGGTTAATGGATAAAGGCGGGTACCCGCACCACCACCAAGAATAATACCTAAAACTTTTTTCATTTCATATTTCTCCAGACTGCCGATCTGCTCTCACTAATCAGTTTATGACTGTGTGTGACAGCTCGCACAGGGGAAATTAAAGATTAAGGTAAGTTAATGAAAACACTACAGCTATAGTTAAAAATAATACTTACAATCATTTTAGAATTACGACCGTGTATCAATTAACGTTAAAATTTATGAAGCAATTATATTCTCAATATCCTAATTTCCACTAAAAAAACGCAATTTTTCAGAGAGCTTCAGATATTGCACCCAAGGCTGCTCCGAAAGCTGAGAAATTGCATTTGGCGATAGTGTTGCTGTAAATACATCTCTCCCAGCCGTGATACCACTGACATCTAAACTTTCTAAAAAAATTGTTGCTGCAGAGTCTAGAGTAGATTCAGTGTGAATAAAAACTACTAAACAAGGTTTTGATGGGTCTTTAATTTGTTTAAGTGCCAATATAAGAGCAGTATCTAACTTAGCGAAGTTCATAAACTGTTGAAGTGAAGAAGAGGGTAGGTGATAATAATCTTACTTGTCCCTTTTTCAACCTATCAAGTATAGAGTTAACAACAATCCATCCTTACTTATATATTCGAGGTCTTCACAGAGAATCTTCTTCTCCGATGGATGTACCCCATATTTAGAAACGCTCCCACTGCCCGCGATGATTTTCGGTCAACAGCAGAAGACATTTCTCACCCACTATAATTTAAAGCATTTAATTGGGCGATAATATGGGATAATTGAAACCATAGAGTTTAAACAAGTAATTGCATAAATTTCCTTGCTCTCAAGCAGGTAAATAAATTGAGGCTAGCAGTAGATGCAAGCCTCATATACTGCCTTAGGCTATATTGGGCAGCTATATTGATAGGCATCAAAGTATTTGAATTTGGTAATCTTTCAGAATTGATCAAATACCAACTACTACCCAAACTTAAAGATTTTCTGCACTAATTAACCCAAATCCCCACTTATTATCAAATGTTCCTTTGTGTTGATCGGGAATAGAACAATTTTTGTATAGCACTTCTTTCAAGGCTTCGGGATCGAGTTTAGGATTACGTTGCAGCAGTAGTGCAACTAAGCCAGTCACGAAAGGCGTAGCCATACTAGTACCGGCTAATGCTACAAACTTGGAATTAATAATCATCGACCGATTTAAATCGGCATCGCTAGAAAGTGCTGAAACTATCATTGCCCCTGGTGCAGCAATATCTGGCTTTTGAACGCCATTTCGTAAAGGTCCTTCACTACTAAATTCTGAAATAGTATCTAACTCTAGACCCATTTTTCGTTCTTTGCCATCAACATCAGTATACTTATCTTTTGAAGTATAAGATGCAACTGTAATTCCACTACTAGCACATCCGGGAGAACCAATTTTTACCGAATCAGCGATACTTTTACCCGTAAAAAATACTGAGTTAGCGTCATCTAAAGTCCAAACGTCTACACGAGTGTCTTTTGAGGATGCATTGCGCAGGCGTAACTGCCACACACCACCTGGTACAGGTTGATTAAATTGTCCTTCACCAGTACCGCGAATTTGCACGAAGAAATTATAATCGCCGTTCATTGGGTCTTTGCCCGGTGTTACTATTTCTACGAGTGCATCGGACAAATTGTATTGTTGTGCGGGATTATCATCAGTAATAATTGGTTGGAAAGGAGTAACAAAACCGTTGGGGCTCCGCACCGAAACTTCTAGTTCGGAATCTCTAGAATACCAACCGTTTAACCACACTATACCTACTTGATTTAAAGGTGCGGAAAAACGCATGGTGCTCATATTGCCGCTGTTAACAATGGTTTGGCCGTGAATGTTGTCGTTACCTTCGTTACCCGCAGCAGTACAAACAATTTTTCCTGGACCAGTTTCAGTGTCGATAATTTTGGACAGAGAATCCGTACCATCATGACCATCGGCATGTCCGCCTAGGCTAAGATTTACAACAGCTGGAAGCCCCATCTCGCTGGCAACTCGAAAAACATAGCGAACGCCATCGGCGATATGAGCATCCTGTAAATCAGTTTTGACAATAATAAATTTTGCCTCTGGTGCAACACCGCAAAATTCTGTATCGGAACCGCCAGCAATACCCGCAACATGAGTACCATGTCCGTCAGACTCAAGAGACATCGCCATGTATTTGTCAGTTAACTCAGCACCATAGCTGCCTTCTGCAACTCCCTTTCCTGATAATGTTTGATCCCAAATACGTAAAATGCGTCGGTCAAAAGCAGGATGTTGTGAATCAATACCGCTATCTATAATACCGATAACTACGCCTTTTCCACTCAGTTTTGAGTTTTTTTGTTTAAATTGCGGTAAGGCTACTTTCTCGGGTGCAATATCCATGCGCCAGTGCAATTTTCGCGATGGCTTGATACGCTCAATGGCAACTTCATCAGATAAACGCCCTAAAGTCTCAATAGGTAAAAAAGCAGTTCGTACTCGACCTCTATTTTGATTGATTTTAATGCCGTACTGTGATAAATGACTCAAGTCTGCTTGTTCGTCACAGTAAATAAAAACTACGGTACGAATTGGCTTCAAGGCACCTTGAGGCGAAATTATACCAAGCGAACGCCTATGAGTTGTGAGTCCTTGACCTCCTTCTCTATTATAGTCTTCGTAAGCTAACAATATTCCAGGAGAAAGTTTTTCGTGTCTCATATTAACCTCTACTTAACTTTGAGTGCTGCAAGATTTTACCAGGATAAGTCGCCTAAATTACATTTACTACAAGTCTTTTTTTTACCTTTGATTGCTTAATAAAACTATAGTTATATTTTTGTACAATCAAAATATTTGGGTTGTAGCAGCATTTTGATGATTTTCTGCCAGACAAACTAATGACTCCTTAACAAAATCCATTGAGTAAAGACACAGTTTTATTTGTCGATTACAGATAATCGAATAAAATGAAAATAATAACGTTACAAATAAACAGGTGCTCACCTGGTGCGGCTTCGCTTGATGATTTATCCTGTAGAGACGTTTTTGTTCTGTGACATATCTACATATAAATTCATACCGTCATTAAGCAATACCCAAAATTTTATTACTTTGAGCTATAGTTGCATTGTTTTAGTACGTCAACAATAAAGCGTGCTAAATTTTACTTGCTATTTATAAAAACGCTAATCATATCTCCAAAGCAACATCCTGATTAATACTGCCAAAGTTTGATCAAAATGAATCTTCAAGGACAGATAAGTAGGTAGGCGTAATTAAATATAAGATACAACCTCACCACGCCACTTCCTACAACGCGGGGAACCATGGCGGAGTAGTGACCTTGGGATCCTCAATCCCTCTCCCTGCGGAGCGGAGAGGGATTGAGGAGGCAGGGTGAGGTTTTATATTTAATTTGATCCACTTACTTAATAATCTATTTCAAGATATCGACTTACGTATTTTCTCTATACACACTAGTATAAGTTATTTGTTATAGTTGATGATGATGATTGTAATTAACTTGTTTTAGGTTAGTCTTGAATTTGGTAAAAGCATAATCTCTGAGCAAAAATTTGTCTGGTTAATGTGTTGAATCATGCTTCATTCTTTCAATAATACGTTATTATAAATTCTCATTTGATCTAGGCAATTAAATTTTTAGCCTATCAAATAGTATAAAGTTGAAGTTATTGTTACAAAAAATTAAGAAACAATAAACTATATATAAATATACAGTTAATTTGTGACAATATATCTAGTTGAAAGTCGTTTAAGTTTATGACAGAGTTAATTCAGAAAAATCAAATATTAATCGAGATAGAGTCTTATTAACTATTGTGAAAATAAAAATAGAATTGAATAATTAAGTGGTTGCGATTATGGTTGAACAAGAGATATAAAATAGACGGAGAATTAAAAATTTAATCTTTACTATCTATTTTATTTTTTTGTAAATAAAAGTATATCGATAGTCTTGATATAATGTCTTTGGTTTTCTCAATAAATCGAATATAGTATTAGTAATGAAAATTATAAATACTTCATAGAAGGGCATGCAAAACCTAAAAATTTGCATTAATTAAAAAAGAAAGGAGTTAATACAAAAATAAAATTTAAGCTAATTAAATTTTATTTTCATTGTTTCTATAAATAAAACTATAAAGTATTTACTACCATCAGAAAGTACCATGATGCTGCTAATGGTTGGTTTACTTACCTGCTTGGGAGTTAGATCGGTGTGTTCGTATATGACAAAATATAAATTGCAAGCACTACTCAAGCTACAAAAGTCAAATCGACACATTTCCGGTCGATTTGAACAAAATAAATTACCACACAATTGCGAGGATAAAATTAATCAAATTGCTCGCAGCAAAGAGATATTATTCAAAACAGATAGTTCCGGAAGATGGACATTTCTGAATTCAATCTGGAATGAATTAACCGGATTCACTGTTGCAGAAAGTATTGGTAACAGCTTTCTTGATTATGTTCATCCTTGGGAGTATCAACGCAACTTAGAATTATTTCAAATTCTGAAAGCACAACATATAGAAGAAACCGTATACAAAACTCGCTACCAAACATCCGAAGGCAATATTTGTCTTTTTAAAATTCGTATGCGAACTTTAGTGAATAGCCAAGGAGAGATGATTGGTACAAATGGTAGGCTAGAACTGATGGAGTTGGAAAACCAACCAGGATATGATGAAAGTGAGCAAAATAGGGGAAAGAGTCAACACGATGTAAAAACGATTCGGGCAAATAATCCAACCCTTATCCAAGCACTTATTAATATAGAAGCTACTTTGCATTCTTTTGATGGTAGCGATGAATGCTATACAGAAATTCTGTCAATTTTAGGACTGACTTATAAACCTAGCCGAGTTTATATATTTGAAAATCATCAATCTAAAAATGGTGATTTATTAACCAATCAGAGAGTTGAATGGTCTGATACAGAAATTACATCTAAATTGAATGAAAATATACAGAAAAATAAACCAATTTCAGAACTTTTTCCTAATTTATGGCAAAGATTAGCACGAGGTGATGTTGCTTGGGGCACCTTAACAGAACTTTGTTTTGAAGAACAAAAGTTTTTTGAAGAAAGGGGAGCTCTTTCTGTGTTACTTTTGCCTATTATTGTCAAAGGTGAATTTTGCGGATTTATAGGTTTAGATGACTGCCTTAAACATAGAGTTTGGCAACCAACAGAAATTGCATTTTTGCGAGCTAAAGTAGGTGCTCTTTCTTTAGCTTATGAAAACTTGTTAACCAAGCAATTCCTATCTAAAACTATTGAAGAATATCAAAATATAAATTTAAAACTAGAGGAAAAAGTTGCTCGGTGTAACCTTGATTTGCAAAAGGAGATTGGAAAACGCCAGTCCATACAGAAAGAATTAGAGGAATCTCTTTCTTTGCAAAAAACGACATTAGAAACAACTGCTGACGGTATTTTATTCGTAGACAGTCAAGGTTCTATTGCTGGCTACAATCATAAGTTTGTAGAAATGTGGGATATTCCTCAAACGCTGATGAAATCCGATGGTGGTGCAAATATGTTGGAATTCGCAACAAGTCAACTAAAAAATCCTCAAGAATATATTATTTCGGTAAATCAGCTACAAGCTTATCCTGGTGCAGAAATTTATGACTTGATTGAATTTAAGGATGGTAGGATATTTGAGCGTTATTCTCAACCACAATATATTGGTGATCAAATTGTAGGTAGAGTGTGGAGTTTTCGAGATATCAGTGAAGGTTTTCAAGCAGAAGCGACAATACGCCATCAAGCTTCACACGATCTTTTAACTAATTTACCCAATCGAACCCAGTTTAATGGATGTTTGCTGGAGTCTTTAGCCAAAACTTCGGATAATCTCAGTAAATTAGCCGTTTGTTTTTTGGATTTAGATAGATTTAAAACTATCAACGATACTTTAGGCCACGGAATCGGCGATAAATTGTTACAAAGCGTTGCTCAACGTTTAAAGAGGTGCCTCCATTCGAGGGATATAATTGCTCGTTGGGGAGGTGATGAATTTACTTTGTTATTATCTGATATTAACTATACCCAAGAGGCATCTCATGTTGCTGAAGATATTTTAAAGGCTTTGAAACCAGGATTTTTGATAGACAATCATCTTCTACATATCACCGCTAGTATTGGAATTGCCGTTTATCCCAACCACGGAAGAGATGGAGAAACTTTAATTAAAAATGCAGACGCTGCATTAAATCACGCAAAATTCCAAGGAAGAAACCACTATCAAATTTATAATTCGGCAATTAATTCTCAAGCTTCAGAATTGCTGAATTTAGAAAACAGTTTGCATTATGCTGTGGAGCGAAATGAATTCCGGTTATATTACCAACCTCAAATTGATATTACTACGGGTGAGATTTGTAAATTTGAAGCTTTATTACGCTGGCAACATCCAAAGTTCGGATTAATTCCTCCTAGTAAATTTATTCCCATTGCAGAAGAAACAGGATTAATTATACCTATTAGCGAATGGGTTTTAAAAACGGCTTGCGCTCAAAATAAAATGTGGCAAAATATCCTAGGATTATCATCTGTGGGAGTAGCTGTTAACTTATCTGCAAAACAATTTCAACAACCAGATTTAGTTGATACAGTGCGGCGCGTATTAACTGAAACTAAATTATCTCCTCAATATTTAGAATTGGAAATTACTGAGAGCGCTGCAATGCAAAATGTTGACTTTAGCACGGAAGTTTTAACTGAATTGTATAATATGGGTGTTTCCATATCTATAGATGATTTTGGAACTGGATACTGTTCGTTTAATTATCTCAAACAGTTTCCCATTCACTGTTTGAAAATTGATCGGTCTTTTGTACGAGATTTAACTAACGATACTAATGATGCAGCCATTATCACAGCAATGATAGCTTTAGCCCATGGACTGAATTTTTCTGTTGTTGCTGAAGGTGTAGAAACTAAAGAACAGCAGAATTTAATACGAATTTTAGAATGTGAATAGATGCAGGGAAATCTTTTTAGACCTGCTGTTTGCGCCCAAGAAGCTACAGAATTATAACTACAGTCTAAATCC
>JBHJJJ010000143.1:0-9629 GCA_050042755.1 Rivularia sp. (in: cyanobacteria) | reverse complement strand
CTTTATGCTTTCAAAGTGCAAGATATAACTTATCCTCGTTCAAAAAACCTTGCACTTTTAGTCAACTTGGCCAAAAATACAATCTTGTTTTTCCCCCTGCCCCCTGCCCCCTGCCCCCTTGCCTTGTCAAAGAAAACTTATTCAGCAAACCCTAATTACTTCATATATAAATTTTTATTTGTCCCTCCTCACTGCTCACTGTTCCCTGATTGGTACTCGAATCAAACTATATGCTTGTAAACTGGCTATATTTTCATAATCGGTTGGCTGCAATCCCATTTTGGGAAACTTTTTTGGTTGGGAGAGGATTAATACTGAATCCGATTTTGTTTGATTTTGAATATAATCTCCTGCTTCCTTATAATTTTTAATGTAATTAATTTTACGTTGAGTGTAAAAAGCGACACTAGGTTTTTTAAAGCCAACCATAATTAGTTGTTCTCCAGGTTTTTGTACCTTTACGGCTAATTGCGATAACTGCTTTAAAGGTAGCTGACGGCTAAGATCCATCACAAATAAAGCTGGAGTCAGAACAAATGTCATAAATGCTGTAAATGCCAACAAGTTTATAACTATTAAATGCAAATAACGGCGACGTATTAAGAATATTGCAATTATCACAGCAGCAGCGAGCCAAATTATCCCTCCTAAAACTGGTAAATTTGATCTCTGTAGCATTTGTTGAAAATTTGGTGCTGCGGGATCGGGGCCTATTAAATTACTGACACGGAAAAAGAGAAACCCTACCGCTGAGGTAAAGATGATGTTTATCCAGCCGCTTAATTGCATTAAAGGTAAAGAAATTTTGGCAGGAGATGATGAAGAGGAGGATTTAGTTTCTGTTCCTACTTTTTGAGTACCAGCATCTAATATCAAATGACTCCATAACAACGCGATCAAAATACCGGCGGCAGGCATTAACGGTAACACGTAGCTGGGAAGCTTAGTAACAGCTATGGTAAAAAAGCTGAAAATTCCAATAAACCAGCAAAAAGCAAACAAACCAAGTTGTTGAGAACGTTCTGTAGATATCCATGATTTACGCTGCCAAAACTTTACTCCTAGCATTGCAGCAGGTAAATAAACCGAGTAAGGAGCAAAACCAATCGCTACAACTAGAAAGTAAAAATACCAGGGAGCCGAATGTCCGTTCACAACATCTGTAAAACGTTCGACATTATGTAAACCAAAAAAGGAATCAATAAAATTCCAACCATTTTGCCAAGTTACTAATGCATACCAAGGAATTGAGACGGCAAAGATAACTAGCATTCCTCGAAGCAAATGGATTTCCCGTACAACTTGCCAAAAATTTCCGAGATAAAGCAAAAATAGAAAAATAATAAAGCCGGGTAAGACAATACCCACCGGTCCCTTAGTTAAAATAGCTAAGCCAATTAATACATAAAAAGCAAAATACCACCGTGCTTTTACGGATGATTCTGGAGGCTGGGCATATCCTTGGAAAAAGCATAATAAAGCCGATGCCATGCATCCAGTCAGCAGCATATCGGAAACACCCGTTCTACCCCAAACAATCATTTCTGGGTTTAAGGCTATGACAGCAGCAGCCAAGCCAGCAGTTAACCAACGCCGAGAAGGACGGTAGACTCCTTCGAGATCGTCCGCTTTCGCTTGATAGTAGTACACAGTATAAAACGTCAAACCAATCAAACCCAAAGCGGCGATCGCCGAAGGTAAACGCACTGCCCATTCATTAACCCCAACAATCCTGTAAGCGATCGCCTGGCACCAGTAAATCAAAGCAGGTTTATCGAAACGAGTCTCCCCATTAAAATAAGGCGTAATCCAATCACCCCTAACATACATTTGACGAGAAGCTTCCGCAAACAGCGGTTCAGTCTCATCAATTAAGCTAATACTTCCTAAATGCCAAAAAAAAGCGATCCCAGTAACTAAAATTAACCATAAAATTGATAGCATCACAGCCAGGAGCGGACGCTTTTCTATATTCTTCCACCAATGCTTAGCAACACTTTGAGTCATCAGTTTATAATTAGTGGGACACTAGTTATTAGTCATCAATAATCGGTCGTTAGTCAATATTAAGAGACAACATACCATTCCACATTAAAATGACTCTGGGTGACCTGCTCGGTTCCTGAGATCGAAGGGAATTGGGCATTGGGACCGAAGAGGATTGGGCATGGGAAAATAGTTTTGAATATTAACTCCTAATTCCTAACTCCTAACTCCTAACTCCTAACTTCCAACTCCTAACTCCTAACTCCTAAACCCTCTTAAGAAATGCAAAACACTCGCTTAAACTCCCTATTCGACTTAATCGTCAGGAATTTAGCCCTATGGTTTCTCAATCCTTGGCGAAGAATATCGCTGCTAATTATCAGTTTTTTGTTCGGCTTTTTTTTCGGTACAGTAGTTGCGACTACTGCAGGACAAAGAGCAGTTTTGGATATTGGGATCGCTGGATTTTTAGTATTCTTAACTGAAACAAGCAGTCGGATAGTTTATAGAAGACCCCCAAAAGAACGACGACTTCTCTGGGTAGAATCACTTAATTTACTAAAAGTCGGTTTTATTTATAGCTTATTTGTTGAAGCATTTAAATTGGGTTCTTAATCAATTATCAATTATCAATTACCAATCCTATTGGGAGCACTTTAAAGTAGGCTTGGAAGATTGAGCACTAGCACAGCACGGCGGAAATAAATCAACCATTCGTAAAACGATGCTTTTGACGAACGCAAGCGGTACTAGGTAGCTGAGCTTTGTAATTGTAGCGATACCCTTTTAGGGTTTTGCCGGTATTATTTGTTAGAAATAGGACTTACGCAACCGGCACATTTTCCTTGTAGGGTGCTGTGACACTTTGACTTGATTTTCAAGGTAGTAATAAGGGTTGTGGTGTCACGCACCAGCCGGGTATTGTGACAATTGCGTAAGTCCTGAGAAATTAACTTGAGAACCCAATGTTAATTACTCATCAAATTGTACTGTCATTTGAGAAACCTTCATATTTAAAAGTTCCCAATTTGGATTAGTTGAAGATAATTCTCTGTCACCTAATACAGCTTCATACTGCTTGGGATGATTTTTAGAAGCTTCCTCGGAGGCAGCAAGTTTGAGAGAAATTTTCCCTTGGTACTTAGATAATTGAGTATTTTCTAAATTGATAAATCCCCCGTAATCCCAACCTAATCCAGTTAATTTGAACTCACCTAATTTTTGGCTTAATTCCTGAAAAGAAGTTCCAACACCAATACCTTCTGGAATTTTCCAAGCAGAACCAAAATCCCTTATATATAATAATCTTTCACGAGTTTCTTTTTCCCAAACAATTGTAAAACTATGTTCTGCACCTAAGTTTACTTTAGTAACTGGAACTGAAATTGTTCCTTCATCTTCTAAAAGGATGTCATCTTTAAGCTTGGATTCACCAAACATTTTGACTAAATCGGAACGAGTAGTTTTTCTTGTCATCTCACCGACACGCTTTCCTGGAACGATCGAAGTATCTTTTAAGATGTCAGATTGAGATTGAGGTGAAGAATTATTTGGTGCTGAATTACTAGGAGAGCACCCTAATATACAAGTCAAAATAATAATAGTAATTACCTTTCTGATTGTAATCATATTTATATACCTCACATATAGGAATCCGGTTTGATTTTTGTTCGCGCAGCGTGGCGAAGCCATAATTATTTGTGTGGGCAGGCAAGAGGCAATAGGCAAAAGGCAAAAGAGTTATAGAAGATTAAGGTGAAGGAGATGTTTTTTCACTTTTCAAGTAGGATTCCTATATAATTAACTCTAGATAAAAATTAATATTTCCTAATGCGAAAACAGTAACTTATATAGTGATTTTCGGTTGAATCTAATTAACTTAAATCTTGCACCTTGCGAATAATGAACTAAAAAATAAATTTAATCATGAAAAATATTACCAAATATATACGATCTATTTTTTAGTCCATTTGAATGGACTATTGCTATGAGACTGGGACTTGCAGTCCCAGACGGATCAAAACTAAGTCAGATGACTGGTAATAATTGTGACAATAGTTTTTTATGGTGCAAGATGTGAATTAACTCAAATGAAAATAACAACATTGTTGCAACGGTTAATGTTGCAATCAGATGTTGTGTAATATATATCATTACTATTTAAAGAAAAAGTGATAATTCTCTGTTGAGTATATAGCAATATTTGTGAGACTGAAGTGTATAAGCTTACATCTAGCTCTATTCAACATTCAAATAATTATAGATATATTATTGTTTTCGGATGAATACTTTACTTACTCTGAGGAATCGAACCTTCTATTCCTTCAACATACCAATTCATAGCCAATTGCTCCTTATCGCTGAGTACCTTACCCTGAGGAACTCTTATGGCTCCGGTTTGATCTTTCACTGGACCTTCAAAAGGATTTGCAGTATTATTAATAAACTCTTGACGTTTTGCCATAACTAATTGCTGTACGTCTTGGGGAATTACAGGATTTAATGGTCCAATATCTACCATTCCTGCTTGAATACCATCCCATATAGCCTGGGATTTCCAAGTACCATTAATAACATCATTAGCTCTTTGAGTGTAGTATTTTCCCCAATTATTAATAGGTGAAGTTAAATGGGCTTTGGGGCTAAACCTACTCATGTCGGTGTTGTAACCAAAAGCATAAATACCCTTTTCTCCTGCTATTTGAATTGGTGCTGCGGAGTCTGTATGCTGAGTTAAAACGTCTGCACCTAAATTTATTAAAGCTTGGGCTGCTTCTCTTTCTAAGGCTGGTTCATACCAACTCTGTACCCACACTACCTTAATTTTGGCTTGGGGATTAGTTAACTTTAATCCTTGTGCGAATGCACCTATGGAGCGAATAACTTCCGGAATTGGATAAGCACCAATGAAACCGATAATATTTGATTTTGTCATCTTACCGGCAATCATTCCTGTCAAATATCGGGGTTCTTCAAAACGTGCTAAATAAGTACTGACATTTGCAGCCCGTTTATATCCGGTACAATGTTCAAAAAATATATTAGGAAAATCTTTAGCTACTTTTAATGTAGGATTCATATAGTCAAAGGAAGTTGTAAAAATCAACTTATTTCCATCCAACGCTAACTGACGAATTACCCTTTGAGCATCCGCACCTTCGCTAACATTTTCAACAAAAGTAGATATTAGCTTTCCCTGAAGACTTGCTTCCATTTCCCTACGGCCTAAATCATGAGCATAAGTCCAGCCAAAGTCACTTATAGGTCCCATATACACAAACCCTACTTTTAAGGGTTCATTCCTCGTCACCGACGATACTATTGGCGAATTTTCAGTTTGAAATCCAGACTTATTGTTATTAGAGGCACAGCTAGCAAAACTGAAGATAGCCCCAGAAGCAGCAGTATACCTAAGAAACTCACGACGTTCCATATTTCTATGTGATAAATTTTCCGCACCAACCCAAAATATTTATTAATCGCAGCAAAGATAGTTGAAAATTGAGCAATTAATAGAATTTAACTATTTTGCTTGTCGTTAATTTATTTAATTGAAATATATGTTAGTGATTTATATTATACAAAATAAAATCTGAAATATTCATAGGAATGGCCGCAACTGGCATATTTTGCTCCTAGGGGCACGTGACACTTTGCTTGGTTTTTAACGCAGTAATAAGACAGTGAGTGTACGGCACCAACCAAGATCTTGTGACACGCAGCCTTAGTCCTGATTCAAAGTGAGTATAATTCTAAATATAAATTAATCTGAATTACAGACCACCTAGAATAAGCTGCTACGCACTTAATTTGGATAATTCTAGGGAGCAAGATGCTCCCACTACAATACTTTCATTTTTTAGCTTTATATAATTTAGCTGCACACCAGCTTAGTATGGTGCGGATAAGATATATTTGCAGTATGTTAAATATTGCTGGCTTTCCAAAAAATGTAAACTGCTAAAATTGCAAGTCCAGTACGAAATGTTAGACTAACAACTTTATCTGGTAATCGAGGTAAAAAACGAGTACTAAGTTGTGCCCCCAAGAGTCCTCCAAATCCTAAAATTAAACCTGGAACTAATAAAATATTACCTGCAAGGGCGTGTCTAGTTGCAGCGGAAATAGAGCTAAGTACAATCACTCCCAAACTAGTTTGAATTGCAACTTTTATAGTTTCTCCTAGTAAAAGCATTTGTAACGGTACCATAATAACACCGCCACCCACACCGAAGATGCCTGCAAGCATTCCAGCAGTTCCTCCGGTAAGAATTCGAGCAATAGTAAAACTAAATTTTGATTGTTGATTTTGTTCGTTTTCTTCTTCTTCTTGCTTTTTTGATAAATTCTTACGTAACTCTACTAAGTAAATAGTAAATAAAAGTAAAATGCCAAAGGAAATTAACTGATTGCGGGGAGGAATAATATTTGCTAATCCAGCACTAAAAAAAGCTGTAACTACCGCAGGTAATCCGAGAAAAATAACTTTTTGAAAATTGATATAACCCATACGCCAATTCTGGATAGTTCCAGAAGTCGCCGTAATCACAATTGCAAGACTACTAGTCGCAACAGCCTGCAATGGAGTGTATCCAAAGGCTAATTGTAAAGGTACTAAAACTGTACCACCACCAATACCCAACAATCCGGCGAGAATACCGGCAATTAATCCACTAATTACTAGAAGCAACCAATTTTCCATTTGTTAATTATTAATTATTAATTGTTAATTATTAATTGTTATTTGTTATTTATTATTAAGAATGGTCGCAACTGTCACATTCCTATTATTATTCCTCATTCTTAACTCCTAACTTCTAACTAAAAATCTGGTAATATTGCCTTTGACAACATTCCATGAACGCCTTTTTGTGGTAGGTTGACAGCTTGAGTAATGCGAAAACTTACAGCTAAACTGCATAATACATAGGCATCTTCTGGTGATAACTTTGTGCAGCTTACCAGAAAATCAATCATATTTTTTAATGCTTTTTCTAAAGCTTCATCTAATGTGTGAGCGAAGCCCATCGTGATGATATCAGTGGGGGTTTCAGCAATTGGTGTTGAAAGTTGCAAATCAGGTCTAACCTTTAGTTCGATAGTACCATTCATCGAAGTTTCAATTGCAGTCACATTTACTTCGCCATCTCCTTGGGCTGAATGCCCGTCACCGATGGAAAATAAAGCACCGGGAACGAAAATGGGTAAAAATATTTTGGCACCAGCTTGTAATTCGCGATTGTCGATATTGCCGCCGTAGTTTCCCGGAGGAATGGAATTTCGGGCAGTTTCGGGTGTAGCAACGCCGAGAATACCGAAAAAAGGTTTGAGGGGAATTTTAATACCGCTACCAGTGGGAAATTCTGCAACGTTATTTTCTAAATCTAGAGGAAGAAATCTTAAAGCAGGTTGATTAAACTGCTGTGGTAAAGTACCGCAGCCTTTACGGATAACGTTAAAACCAACGGGTAAACTGGGAGTAATCTTTTTTAAAACTATTTCCAAAACATTACCCGGTTGAGCATTTTGGACATTAATTGGTCCTGTAAGTAAATGCACACCTTTTGCTATTTTGCGTTTTGGGGAAAGATTTTCGTAAATATCCGATAATGCTGGTGTAAGAAACTCTGCTGGTGCTCGATCGCAAACATGGAAACCCGTGTAAGTTTCGACATCGACTGTATCGCCTGACTTTACGGTTAAGGCTGGTTCGAGTAAATGCGAGAAGCCCCCAAGATGCACCGTTTCTTTTGTCGCTTTGAGAATGTGATGAGTCATTAACGCACTTTGTGCTTACACAGTTTTATTACTTAAAATAACTTGTTTTGTGAATTGAAGCTAACTGTAGTTAAATTAAAAATCCTCCAAGTAGTTGTTTTTTTCATTTGTTTTAACTAGTTTAAGCCTAATCCGCTGAGGACTAGAATTCCCCGTTTCATAGTCATGGGTGCCCGTCAAAGTCGTCTCAAGACGACTAATAAACAGGAGCATACAATAGCTAAAGCCATATAAATATGACTATAAAAATAGCTCAGAAGGCTTCACGGGCAAAAAAAATCAATCTATAAAAAAATTGCCATTTCTTTATGAAAAGAAATGGCAAATAAGTTTAGAAAGTATGGTTACTACTATTATTGAAAACTATTCAAAAATACTAGCAAAATAGACATAACAGATTATTAATCTAAACATTCTTCATAACCACCAGCTCGGACAATGAAATCATCAAAATCACCATCATTTCCAGCAACTCTGGGAATTTGAGAGTTGGTATCATCCCAACGAATAAAAACACCAGTACCACTGGCTAGGGCAGAAAAATCACCGACAAACCTTGCTTGTCTAGCGCCAGTAGAATTATTACTATCTGTAGAATATAAAATACCAGCGTCGCGACCTCGAAACTGTGACTTTAAGTAAAAGCTGTATCTAGTACCAGCCTTGAAGGTAAATTCTCTGATTCTCGGTAGCGGTACAGCTTTTCCTCGAGTTCCTGGAAAGTCATTAGGATTGTCTGTTTGGCCATCAGAGGGATTGTTTAAAGCCTGCTCATATTCAGATGTGGTTAGATCGGAAGGTTGAACTTCCCCAATTAAATTTACCTCTTCTCCGGTATCTTCATTCCTGACACCAAATACAGATTGATAAGCACCGAAAGAGCGAACAAATTCAAACTGTACTACAGTCTCTTTTGTAAACAAAATACCGTTATTGTCGAAGAATTCCTGGGATTGTACTTCAATGACTGGTAGTGGATTTTGAGCTTGCGCTGATGATGAGAGAGTACCCAAAATTCCTGCTGCAAGTGCTCCGACGAAAAGATTGATGGACACCCAATATAATTTTTTTAGGAGAAAAAAGTTATATTGGGAACCCTTGATGCTGACGGGATTAAACTGGGGCTTTTTTAACATGATTACTCCTCACAACACTGAATCTGGTTCTTTTACGAAGCAAAATCTACCACAGACGACTTTTTGCTATCTCACTATTGGCTTTTTCTGCCTGACGGAATATATTTTCCAGAAATTGATCTGCTTCGCTTGACAAGGTATTTAGTCGTGCAGATTGCGAATTCTCTGTTTTATTACAATTACGCTTTGGATCTGGCTTATCCAAAGAAAACCGACGTTTTAGACAGTCAGAACTCCCTGGAGACGGATTATTTGCAGCAGGGAATAAATTACCTGGAGTATTGCTGTTGAGAGCTTCGATTATATCCGTCGCAAATTGTTCGCCTTGAGTGACAAGTGAAGAGGAGAAACCCGGTGTAACAGAAGGAGTAAAACTGCTGATATTAGCACCAGTATTATCTGAAATGTTCTGAGCGCTAGCAGAATCTATAAACAATCCACCACTACTTAATGATGTACCGACGATGAGACCAATTAATGTGTTCTTAAGCATAACTGTGACTCCTGTAAAAGTTTTATCAATTAACTTACAATCTGAATCCCAAGCCAACGCCCAAGACAAATCTGGCTCCATCGCTAGCTCCAGCACCTGGCCCAGCAATGTCACGTACTGCGGGAGTAATTACTAAAGGAATCCTCTTAAAGGGAGCAATAGAAGCACCTACAGCCAAATCTTGGCCAGTCCACTCAGCAATCAGGCTCGCTTGAGGATGTACGCGAACGGCAACA
>JBHJJJ010000142.1:0-30948 GCA_050042755.1 Rivularia sp. (in: cyanobacteria) | reverse complement strand
ACAAATACCATTGTTTTACCCCGCATAACTTATGTGTTGTAGTACTAGTAGTTTGTCCCATAAATTATGATGGTTATAAATAAATAAATTTTTTTCTACCCCCTCAACCCCCTCCCTACCCTAAGCCATCAAAACGGCCGGGGACAGACCACTAGCTCTGTTTAAGCTTTAGGCTGAGATAAGTAAATTATGAGTCACAACTCATAAATGCTCCTCAGAATGAGGGGAAGATCGTCAGTAATGACAAAAATTCATAATTTTCCAATCCCTTTTAACCCAATTATCCAATATCCAATGTAATAATACGGTGATTTAAAGTGACTAACCAAACCGATCCTTGTAAAAATCGGCTTTCTAAACATAAATATTTATTTATAAATACTTACATTTAGTATTTGCACTGAATTTATAGCCAGATAATAGTTAAATGAAGTACTAAATTTTCTCATCAAAATTTTAGTTCTAGAAATATCTACTCTTCTAATTACTCTGGATTAAGATTAAATTTGCTGTCAAATACCCTGTATATATTAATTTTAGACATCAATTAATATTAATTACATTTATGTACTTAAAAATAGGTTTTTTTACCTAATACTTTTGGATTATTTTACAGAAATTTTTCTGAAGCTCAGTTAAATAGAAGTATAAAAGAGATTAACAAGCACTATTTTTTGGGATTTTCAAGATATATTGTGACAGATTTTGTAGTGGGTAACAGGAATTACAGTTCTGTAACTTGGTTGCAGATTACAATGACACAAATGCTAATAAATTCAAATAAGGAGTGAGCAGGCAAGGGGAGAAAACATCAAGTTAAACTATCCCTTATCGTTACCATTTGTTGTTGAATTGTAAGTATTTTGTATTCTAAATATAGAAAAAAATGTTTGATTTATATCCGCGCTTGAATCTATATACATTCATAACGACATAACAAGACTATTCCTATTTTCGGCAATAATGACTTGTTTTTTTAAGTATAAGTACGCAGTTTTCCGGAAGAACAGTAAGAAACTCTGTGTAAAGAAAATATGGGTATTAGTAAAATGAAATACCATGAATGATATTGGCTTGCTGATAACGAGTGCCCTAGCAACAGGACATCCATCTGTGCCCTATTTATTTAATGAAATAGCAGTTGAGTTTGATTTAAGTGTAAAAGAATCAAATCTGATTCAATCAACTGCCCTACTTACTCCTGCTCGCATTACACCACCAGAATTTATTCAACCAAGTGGAGGGGTAGTAGCTTCAACTTTTGTTTCACCAAAAAATGAACATGTACTCAGAAAAATCAGAGATAGAATTGACTCCCCTGATTGTTGTTCCCCAGGTGAGCGCTCTATTTCTGCAACAAAGGAACCAATTATTTTAAAAAAATCTCCCGATTCTGTTGAAGAAAGCAGCAGAATTATATTGCCTTCAACTTCCCCACCCAGTTTGACAGACCCAATCGAAAATACTCCCCAACTACAAGAAGTTTTCGCAGGAGCTCCTAATGAGCAACAAAGGCGAATTAACTCGGGAAGAGTAATTCTGGGCAAAACGGGAAGCATACCAATTCTGAGTTTTGGCACTTTCGGCTTGTCAGTTAGAGTATTACAGCGACTCTTATTAGCTAATGGCTATCCCATTAGAGTTGATGGAAATTTTGGCGCTCTTACAGAAACTGCTGTCAAAGCTTTCCAAAGCAACCGAAATTTAACTACAGATGGTGTAGTTGGACAACAGACGTGGCAAGAATTGACAAGGTAAAAACAATGTAGAGGAAAATACTTTGAATCATACTCTAAAAAAAAACTAATTATAGGTAATTTAAACTACATTTGACCTAAGAGTTTTTCCGGATGTAAACTTATGGTGCTGTCATAAGTAGTGTAGGTATTAGGAGGTCAAGTAAATGACCGTACTGGGTTTGCTAATAGCAAGCTTTATAACGCAGGGGCAACCGTTTCTGCCTACATTCTCGACGACCGTTACCATCCAACAGTCGAAAGTCCAGCAACGCTTAATTTCGGGTCGGCGCTTATCTACCTCTATCTCTAGGAACAGTCATCAACCCAAGTTGTCTACTAAAAATACAAAGTATCAAAAACAACTTAGTAATGTATCATACAAAATTTCCTGGAAAGGTTCTTATATTCTTATCGACAGAATTCGGAGAAAGATTGCTTTTTCTCCTGTTTTAAAAACAGCTTCTGTGAATGCCAAGCCTTTAGCTTTCTCTGAGAAAAATCTCAACTTTACTCCTAGAAAAGAGTGGGATATTCCACAAACCGCAGATTATGATGTAGAACAACGTTTACTCGCTCAATATTATCGAGGTCATGAATTACCAGTTCTACGTTATGGAAACGCTGGAAACGCTGTCCGAGTCTTACAAACGCTTCTAACGTACAATCGTTACGGCGTAGGGATAAATGGAAAGTTTGATGTTCTCACAGAGACAGCAGTAAAAGCTTTTCAAGTAAATCGGCGATTATCGGCAGATGGGATAGTCGGGCCTCGAACTTGGCAAGAGTTGACAAAAGGAGCTTACTTTAGGACAAAATCCCGAGATCCTATGGAAATCCCCATGTATGGCAGCTTGCCAGTTTATCCTTGGCAAAGAAGCTTTCGAGGAGATTTCGCTGATTCTACCCTAAGTATTTAAACTACTAGTTACTGATATTTATGCTGTTCAAGTAGTTGTTGCGCTCTTGGTTTATACATTAAGTAAAATAATGATTCTAGGTAGCGCAACAAATCTTCTCGTTGTTCTTGAGAGGTAAAATTCCAAAAGCCATAAATTCGTGCTAAAGTCAGTAACTTATTCACGTGAATTTTCCAAGTATAAGTACTGTAAACTCTGTCAATACCAGATTGAGAAATTTCATTCCAATAGTTAGGGTTTTGTTGGCATTGATTAACAAAATCTAATATTTTGCTGGCTGTCTCCTCAAAATTAGTCGGATTAATATAAAATCCATTTACTTTATCTTGAATAATTTCTAATGGTCCGCCAAATTGGGTTCCAAAGGTTGGTAATCCCGAAATCATCGCTTCTAAAATTGTTAAACCGAAAGCTTCAAACAAAGCTGGTTGAACAAAAACTCCTTGACGATCGGCTATTACTCGGTAAACTTCACCAGAATCAGCTTTGGATAAACGCACGCCTAACCAGCGAATCTTGCCATGAAGCTTGTACCGCTCGATTGCATTATAAAGTTTGATAATTTCATCGCGTTCTTCTTTATCTCCCGACTCCTCAACGCGCAATTTACCTGCGACTAAAATTAAGTTACAACGCTCTTGTAATTCTTTACTTTGACCGAAGCATTCGGCTAAACCTGTAAGATTTTTAATTCTATCCAAACGCGCCATTGAAAACAAAGGACGTTTATTTGGATCGTCAAGTTTACCAAATACCTGAGTCCCATCGATCTTAGTAAAGAGCATTTCTTCTAATCTTTGGCGATCGCTTTCAACACGTTCATATGAACGCGAATAGGGAAAGAAACAATTTTCATTAACCCCTGGCGGTACTACATTAAACTTGGGACTAAACAATTCAATTCCGTTTACCACATGATATAAATCCGGCATGGTGAAGCATTGATAAGATTCATACTGTCCCACACTATCTGAGGTTCCAACAATTTCTTGATAAGTACTGCTGATAACAAAGTTAGCGGCATTCATTGCAATTAAATCAGCAGTAAATTGTAAGGAAAAATGATACTTATCTTCTAATTCTTCCCAGTATAAATTACTAAATAAATATTTGGACTTTTCTAAGGCGTGAGCAACATTACATTGAGTCACCTTTAGACGACGCGCTAATAAAAACGCAACCAAATTACCATCAGTATAGTTACCAACAATTAAATCTGGTCTACCTTGAAATTCTGCTAATAGTTCTTTTTCTGCATCAATCGCAAAGGTTTCTAGATAAGGCCAAAATTCAAATCTAGAAATCCAGTTTTGAGTAATATTGGGATTGAATTCTCGTAAAGGAACTCTTAAAATCCAAGCATTATGGGTACCGTGGACTTTCTCTAAAGGTTGGTTACACAAAGTACCGTCACTATTCGGAATTAGGCGAGTGAGGATAATAACTTTTGGTTGGACGTTTAATGATTCTAAACCAGCTAGTTGTGCATCTTCTTGGAGTTGTATTTCTAGACTTTTGGCTTGATCGAGAACGTAAACTACTTGCCCTCCGGTATCAGGGCGACCTAAAACCCCTTCTTGAGCAAACCAACCATGGGCAGACACCAAGACGATTTTAAAAATCATCGGAATGCGAGAAATAAACCCTTCTAAGGTTTGAGGATCTGGCGAGTCCATTAACTCATCGAGAATATTTAGAGTTTCTAAAACCCGAGAAGCAGTGTTGCCCCAACCTGGTTCAAAACCCATATTTTGCAACTGAAAGCGAAACTCTTCGTAAGATTCTTCTTTGGGACGATTTTCTACAAAATCTATGGCTTTTTTGAGTTGTTGAGAAAGATGTTCTTGGGATTTTACACTACTATTAATCAGTAATTGAACGCCGTTATATTGGTGCAAACGAAGAAAGTCAAATAAACTTTCCAGCCATTGTTTAGAGTCTGCAAATAGTTTACTGGATAGATACCGGTTAAGAAACTGTACTCCTTTCCCGATATTTTTTGGGTCGCGAATTTGAGGTGAGTAATCGTAAAAAGGACCAAAATCTAACTCTAATAAATCTCCTTCTTGAGGATTATATTTATTTACAAAACGGTCCCGTACATTCAGCAATTCTTTTACCGTCATTTCCTCAATATTTAAGTCCTCTGTTAAGCGATAAACTTCTTGAAGAGCAATTTTTGGACGGATAATAAAACAGAAACTCGATTCTTCTCTAATAATTTCTTGAGTAAAGTAAATTAATTTACTTAAGTTGGAATTTGTGCAAAAGTCTTCTGACTTTTCGTACTTAGTACAATACTCACTGTAAGCATTCAGTATATCATTACGTAGCAAATAGCTATTTTCTTTATGACGTAGATCGCTCAATAAAGATCTAAAATCTTTTTTTTCTTCACTATCTAAAATAACCTGAATTAACTCTGACATGGTCACTCCGATAATATTAATTGTTCTTTATAGCCAAAAAAATGACTCCAAAATAATGTCAAAGAAAAAGCACCCAATGGGAGCATCCCAAATGTGTAAATTTATTTTTTCGGTAGTGCGAGCATCTTGCTCGCTCACTGGCACTAGGGAGCGAGACGCTCCCACTACAAATTTTATTTTTGCCTGCATTGGGATGCTCCCCACCCAATCAACTTTTTTCTCTTTCACTTATTTAGAAATAGCCTATTAATTTATTTTTGTACTCTAACTAAAGACGTACAATTTATAGTATTTTCTAGCGTCTCTAATCACCAAACAGCTATCAATGTAGTAAATAGTCTTTTTTAGAAGTCATGACTTCATCATGCTGACATAACTTCCACTGTTATGCAGTATCAGATATCAATTGGATACCCTAATGTCACTTTTCTTATTTATTGATACTGAAACAATAATGTTAAATCTTACTATAGATACTAGAAGGTTTATATAACTTAGGTTTTGTTTTATAAAGTTTCATTTTTTTTTCAATTTTATTTAGTTTTGAGACTATCATAATATTTATGAAATCTTAAGCACTATACTACTAGAAACATTGAGTTCCGCAGCTTATATGGCAATAATTTCATAATTTTTTTACAAATCAAATATAATAAAAAAATAGTATTTATACTAGGACTTACGATATTGTCACAATACTTGGATGGTGCCGTACACTGATTGCCTTATTATTGCGTAAACAATTAGTCAGTGTACAAGCACCCCACAAGAAAATGTGCCAGTTGCGTAAGTCCTATATACTTATAAATTTTTCTCTCAATCATAAAAAATATATGGATTTAACTTTAGTTAGATAGAGAGTTTTAGAATGTGTTAGTTAAGAGTTTACATAGAAATAGGAATGACCGCAGCCAGCTGGCATATTTTTTTGTAGGGTGTGTACACTGACTAATTGTTAAGGCAATAATAAGGCAATGAGTGTACGGCACCACGGGAGTTTTGTGACACGCACCCTTAGTTCTGAGAAAGTTAGACTCATATTTTGTGAAACCGAATTTATAAAATCAATAATTTTATGGATTTATTAAATAGAATTTATCAACAATATAAACTTAAAATTGAGGGTTTGGAAATTATTTTACCTACTTACCTCGAAAAAATTACCGCTCGGGTTTCGCATCACCAAACTTAATTAAAAAGGCGATCGCTAAACTCACAAGTAAAATTAATACCGTACTTAAAGCAGAGCCAAACCCCCAGTTTTGAGCAGCACCGAGAAACTGATTGTAAATTAATCGTGCTGCTGTCATGCTCGATGCACCTCCGAGTAATTCGGGGTTAACGTAATCTCCCAATCCAGTAATAAAAACCAACATAGAAGCAGCATAAATACCGGGTAAAACTTGAGGTACGGTTACTTTCCAAAAAACCTGTATGGAATTTGCTCCTAAATCGGAAGCTGCTTCAAGCAAGCGTTTGTCTAGTTTTTCTAAGGAAGCGTATAAAATTAGAACCATATAAGGTAGCAAACTGTAGCTCATGCCAATTAATACGCCTGATGTGGTATTAAGTAAATTTAATGTTGGCAAATTGAAATAAGCTAATGTGGTATTAAGTAAACCTGTAGGACGTAAAATTGTAATCCAAGCGTAAGAACGAAGCAGGGAAGAAGTCCACAAAGGTAAAATAAAGCTGAGGAGAAGCAGATTGCGCCAATGTTTCGGTGTCATCCGTGCAATCCAAAAGGCAACGGGGAAACCTACAACTAAACAAATAGCTGTAGTAGCTAATGCTAGGAGTAAAGAACGTTTAATTACCTGTAAATAAAGAGAATCGAATATACGCAGATAGTTTTCAAAACCAGTTGGATTTACAATATCTCCAGGTTTGATTCCAGGTACAAAACTTAATTGAATAATTATTAATGTTGGTAATACTAATAGTAGTAAAAGCCAAATTCCAGCAGGTGCTAGTAACAAGATGCCTTGAAACCAGTTTTGTCCTGAATTTCGAGATTTTGTTTTTGGATAATTATTAGGTTGAGAAGGTTTCATTTCGCTGTTCATAAGTATTAATAGTTAGTAGTTAATAGTTAGTAGTTAGTAGTTAAGTAGCTAGGCATAATTAAATGTAAGATAGAACCTCATCCTCAACACCTCTCCAAAGGATCGGAGAGGTGTGCCGTTAGGCGGGACTCCGGTTTTATATTTAATTTGATCTACTTACTTAGCTATTGTAGAGACATAGTACTGCTAACTACTAAATACTTCACTTCAATGAATTCCTTAAATGAATTCATCCACTCGTCAATTTAGTCCAATATCGCTCATAAACTTGTTCAAATTTTCCTACAGGACTGAGACGTTCGCATCGATTTACAATATCTTCTGGTGGAAATAAAGTTTGGTCTTTTTTTATTTCTTCAGGCAATAATTCAAAAGCTACCCGATTAGGAGTTGCAACTCCTAAACGTTCACTCATGGTTGCTCCTACTTCTGGTTTTAACATGAAGTTAATCCATTCATAGGCACCATTTATGTTACTAGTTGTTCTGGGAATTGCAATTGTATCGGTCCATAAAGATGAACCACTTTTAGGTGTTATATATTTCAATTTGGGATTTTCTCGCGTTATTTGAAAAGCATCTGATGAATAACACATTGCTAAAAATAAATCCCCTGACATAATTTGATTGCGCCATGCATCGGTACTAAAAGCGGCTATATCACTTTTTAAAAATTGTAGTTTTTCATAGGCTTCCTTGAGATGATTTTCATTCTGTGAATTGTAGGAATAACCCAACATTTTTAAAACTGCACCAAGTACCTCCCGTGCATCATTGAGTAATGTGATACGTTTAGACAGTTTTCCTTGATTTTGCCAAAGATAATCCCAATCTTGAGGCGCTGTTTTTAATTTTTCAGAATTATAAATAAAGCCAGTAGTACCCCAACTCATGGGAATACTATGACTATTATCGGGGTCATATTCAGGATTTTTAAACTGGGGAAAAAAATTATCCATCCCGATAATACGTTTGCGATCAATTTTGTTTAATAATCCTTTATTTACCATCTTTTTTACAATGTAGTCAGATGGATAAATCAAACTGTAAGTGCCACCACCACTTGCTTGTAACTTAGCCAGCATTACTTCATTGGCATCATACACATCTGCAAGTACTTTGATACCTGTTTGACTGCTAAAAGTTTTTAATAATTTACCATCGGTGTATTGAGTCCAAGTAAACAGATGCAATTTATCAAGCGCACCAGCTATAGGAGAAGATGCTCTCACCTCACCCAATCTCCAACCGCAACTTGCAGTTATTAATCCAGAAAGTGCAGCTAACCCTGTAACAAATTTTCTTCTTCTAATCATTTAGAATCTCTTATTTTTTATCTAAATTAATGAGCAAATCAAGATGCTCTAAACTAAAAATTACCGATCGAAAAATGCTGATATATAAGTAAAAATACTCGTATACAATTTTAATCATCGATTATTAAGTAAAGCCAAACAATCATTTTCTTCCCACCAAGCATAAATAGGTGTTTCCGGGTCAGGTAACATGCCAAATGTATTTGGCTGTGTGACGATAATACGTAAAAAAGGTGTTAATTCTATGACATAGTTAACATGAGTTCCTAAATACATCACGTTAACTAAACGTCCTTCAAAACAGTTATTCTGTACGCTAGGTTTGTAGAGTGAAAGCTGAATTTTTTCTGGACGCACGCTCAATACTACATTTTGCGATACCCCTGTAGGAGTGTATATATTGCGTTTAACAATAACGGTTAATCCGGCTTTGGTAACAACCTTGATATTTGCTGCATCTACATCTGCTATTTCCCCAGACAACAAATTAGTATCGCCAATAAAATCAGCGACAAAAGTTGACCGTGGTTGCTCGTAAATTTCCTTTGGGGTGCCGATTTGCTCAATTTTACCTTGATTCATTACTGCGATACGTTGCGATAACGACAGTGCTTCCTCCTGGTCGTGGGTTACCATAATGAAAGTCAACCCTAAATTTCTATGTAAATTTAATAACTCAACCTGCATTTCCTTACGTAGCTTTAAATCTAAAGCACCTAGAGGTTCATCCAACAATATTACTGACGGACGATTGACTAGAGCACGTGCTAATGCAGTTCGTTGCTGTTGACCGCCAGAAAGTGCCCAAGGAAATCGCGATCGCAAACTTTCCATTTTCACAAGTTGTAAAGCTTCTTGAACTCGAGCGTCGATTTCAGCTTTGCGTAGTTTCTTTAATCTCAAACCAAAAGCGATGTTATCCCATACATTGAGATGATCGAACAAAGCATAACTTTGAAAAACAGTATTGACAGGTCTGCGATGGGGAGGAACTTTAGCCATAGGAAGACTTTGAATGAAGATCTTACCAGCGTCAGGTCTCTCAAAACCAGCGATTAAACGTAATATAGTTGTCTTTCCACAACCGGAAGGACCGAGAATACTAAAAAATTCTCCTTGTCTGACATCTAAATCGATCCCGTGTAACGCTGGTTCTTTGTTAAAAAACTTGAATACACCAGATAGTTCAACATCAAGGGACTCAAAAGTCGTCATATCGGTACGCTGCTGCGTTATAGTTTGAGACATAATCCTTTTTTAATCCTCGCGAAATGTACGTATTTGCGCCAATAAATATAGTGTATTAAGCTGGCTGTTACAGGCACTTTGGTTTATTGTATACGTCAAAATTAATTTACTCGCTACTCACAGTGAAGAATGAAGTATAAAGTCAAGGGTTTCCATGAGATTTTTTTCTCCTAAAAAATTCTCACAGGTACCCGTCAGTCATTCAACCCGAGATGGAACCATATTTTGTAGAGATAGACTTTAAAACAAGTTAACTACACAAAAACATCATATACACTTTCAATTATTTAACAGTCGCCTCCCGGTTGCTAAGGGGAGACAATTGTATACAGATAATGCTATTTTTCTATAATTTTTTGTCTTATGAACTTATTACAATTGCCTCAAATCGGTAATAAAAAAGATGCGCGTACTGTAGGAAAAGGTTACCAATCTATATTTTTAATTCTATTTACCTTATTTTTGACAAGCGGAATTCTTAGTCGCTTAGCATATTTACAAGTAATCCAAGGAGAGAAGTTTAAACAGCGAGCAGAAAATAATCGTATTCGCTTGATTCTCCGACAGCCAGAACGAGGTAATATTTTTGATAGAAACGGGAAATTGTTAGCCACAACTCGCTATCCTCATTCTGTATATTTGTGGCCAATGGCTCACAAAAAAGACTCATGGAAAACATTAAGTCCGCGTTTATCTCAAATCTTAAATATACCCCAGTCTGAAATCCAAGAAAAACTAGAAAAAGCTGGACCAAATTCTTCTTCTTTGGTAAGAATTGCTCGCAATATTAGTATCGGGCAAATTACGACTTTAAAAGAATACAAGAATGAACTGCCGGGTGTAGAAATTAACAGAGAAGCAGTCCGCTACTATCCTCATGGGGCACAATTAGCTCATGTAATGGGTTATACCCGCGAACTCACTGCCGAACAGTTAGCCAAGAAAAAGAAAGATGGCTACCGTCTAGGAGACGTAATCGGACAGATGGGTGTAGAAAAAGCCTTTGAAACTAGATTGCGAGGAGAATGGGGAGGTCAACAAGTAGAAGTTGATGGAAAAGGTCGTCCCATAAAAGTATTAGGCGAAAAACAGGCAGAAGCCGGTGAAGATATCAAATTAACCATAGATTTGGATATACAGAAAGCTGCTTATAAAGCTTTGCAAGGACGTACCGGAACAATTATCGTCATGCACCCTGAGAATGGTGGGATTTTAGCAATGGTGTCTTATCCTGCATTCGATCCCAATATATTTACTGAACAAAATCCCTCGCGTAAAAAGTTAGAGGCGGCACTATTAGGTAGAAAGCATCCCATGCTCAATCGTGCTTTTAGAGCTTATCCTCCTGCAAGTACTTTTAAAGTGGTTACTATTGCAGCTGGTTTAGAATCGGGTAAATATTCTCCGAATACGGTGTTGAGAACCTCCGGTTATCTAATTTTTGGCGGACACCGTTTTAATGAATGGAACCATGCTGGATTTGGTCCTTTAGGATTTACAGGAGCTTTAGCTTGGAGTAGCGATACATTCTTTTATCAAGTAGGTGCAAGAGTTGGCGGTAAAACTTTAATTGAATGGACTCGTAAATTTGGATTCGGAGTACAAACAGGTTCGGAATTTTCTTTCAGCGAATCTAGAGGTTTGGTTCCCGATAACGCTTATCAACGAAAATTATGGAAACGGGATTGGACGGTAGGTGATTCCGTAAATATGTCAATCGGGCAAGGAGCTTTACTAGCGACACCTTTACAAGTAACTCGAATGTTTGCCATCCCAGCAAATGGTGGTTATTTAGTCAAGCCCCACATTCTTAAAACCGACGAAGAAAAAAAGAAATGGCGAGAATCGGTTGGCATGAAACCTTCAACGGTAAAGGTTATCCGTAGGGGATTGCGAGAAGTAATTACAAAAGGTACGGCTAAAATGATGAATTCGCCAACACTTCCTGCTGTAGCTGGTAAAACCGGAACAGCGGAAGCTTGGAAACCCAATCGTGTCAAAGCAAACCACGCTTGGTTTGGTGGATATGTACCCGCAGACAAGCCCGAAATTGTCGTATTAGCATTTGCCGAACACTCTGGAGAAGGTGGTGGTAAGGTTGCCGCACCAATGGTAAAAGAAGTTATGGAAGATTATTACCGGCGTAAGAAGTATTCGAGTAAGTTCAAGAAACCATAAGCTAAAGCTCAGGAAACTCGGCGATGGGGAATTGGGATGGGTATGGGGCATAGAGAATTGAATCTCCTACCCCCCTGTATGCACAATTACCTACATTCGAGAGAATCACGAGTAGACACGCCGGTTTTAGAATTAACGCCACTGGCTGTTTCGCAAAGTTTTTTTACTTCTACCCGATCTAAAATTGCACCGCTAAAATCAGCGTTTGTAACGTCAACATTATTAAAAATAGAACGCAACATTATTGCATTTGTAAAAATTCCATCACTTAAATCAGCATTTTCAAAGTCTGCTAAATAAGTAATACCATCCGTGAAATCAACGCCATGCAAATTGGAATTTTGTAATAATGAACCATTAAAAACAGCCCCACGCATATCGGCGTTGCTGAAATTGGTATTCTCTAAATTTAGATTGGTATATTCCTGTTCCACTAAACTTTGACCAGATAAATCCTTACCAGATAATTCATTTCCAGCGGAACGTGAAATACTAGAAGAACTTGCAGCATCCGCTGACAAAGGATAACAAAGCACAACAATAGCCAAGACAAAGCTAGCTAATACTTGCCAAAATTTCATAACCACTACTTAATAAAACTCAATACATCCACATTTAACCATACTTGGTGGATGGGGTGATGGTGTGATGGGGTGATGGGGAGAATTCTAAATTCTAAATTCTAAATTCTAACTACCAACATCAGCGTAGGATACTTAAAGATGTTGATTGAGAAAAGCTGTATTTGTCTGTGGCTAATAACAAAGAAATTGCAAAAATTGCGCGAACGCCCTTATTTACCGTTGTACAAGAATTGAAAGCGCGATTTACCAGTTTTGGCGGCTGGGAAATGCCGGTACAGTTTTCTGGTATTACTAAAGAACATGAGGCTGTGAGAAGTTCTGCTGGAATGTTCGATATTTCCCATATGGGTAAGTTTACTTTACAGGGTAAAAATTTAGTTTCTCAACTTCAGTGTTTGGTTCCTTCGGATTTGAGCCGTCTTGTTCCAAATCAAGCGCAATACAGCGTTTTGTTAAACCCCCAAGGTGGCATAATTGATGACATAATTTTTTACTATCAAGGCGAAGATAGTACTGGTTTACAAAAAGGATTTATGATTGTAAACGCTGCAACCACAGCTAAAGATAAAGCATGGTTGCTCGAACACCTTGACACTCAACAGGTGGAATTCCAAGATTTATCCACAGAAAAAGTTTTATTAGCGGTTCAAGGACCAAAAGCGACTGAAATTCTGCAAAAATTTGTTGAAGAAGATTTAACGCCTATTAAAGCATTTGGTCATTTGGATGGAACAGTACTTGGTAAACCTGCTTTTCTTGCTCGCACTGGTTACACCGGGGAGGATGGTTTTGAGATAATGCTCGAACCAAGTCTGGGAGTAGAACTTTGGCAGATTTTACTTGAAGCGGGTGTGCTTCCCTGTGGATTGGGCGCGAGAGACACCTTAAGATTAGAAGCCGCCATGGCACTTTACGGACAAGATATCGATGATACCACCACTCCTTTAGAAGCTGCTTTGGGTTGGTTAGTTCATTTAGATACTAAAGGTGATTTCATCGGGCGTGAAGTGTTGCAACAGCAGAAAGCTAACGGGGTTCAACGTAAACTGGTAGGTTTGCAAATGCAAGGGCGTAACATTGCTCGTCATGGCTATTCGGTATTATCAGAAAATGAAAAAGTAGGGGAAATTACCAGCGGGACTTTATCACCTACCCTTGGTTATCCCATCGCCTTAGCATACCTACCCACCGAAATAGCCAAAGTCGGTAACCAATTAGAAGTTGAAATTCGCAGCAAAAACTATCCGGCAACAATAGTTAAGCGTCCGTTTTATCGGTCGAAAAGTCGCCTTAGTAAATGAACAATTAACAATGAACAAATATCAATGAAAAACTGGTAAATAGTAATTGGTAACTGATAATTGATAATTGATAATTGACAGGAGAAGAATATGGCTTTTGAATATCCAGATGATTTGAAGTACTTAGATAGTCACGAATACGTACGCCTTGAAGGTGAAACTGCCACGATTGGAATTACTGCTTTTGCGATCGATCAGTTGGGAGATATCGTATTTTTGGAATTACCCGAAGTTGGTGATAGTGTAACTAAAGGAGAAAGCTTTGGTACGGTTGAATCAGTCAAAGCTGTAGAAGACTTGAAATCTGCCGTAACTGGTACTGTCACCGAATGCAATAATGAAATGATGGATTCTCCCGAAAATTTGGCGGATGAACCTTACGGTAAGGGATGGTTGATCAAAGTAAAAGTTGAAAATAAGAGTGATATTGATGATGCTATGAGCGCATCTGAGTATAGCGCTCAGGTGGAAGGCGAGTAGAAGAGATGGGGAGAGGGGGAGATGGGGAGATGGGGAGAAATTCAAACTCCGCGAGCTCCTAACTCCTAACTCCTAACTCTTAACCCCGTGAGCTACTCACCACTAGCAACTAACCATAATCTGCATTATTGTTGCAAAATATGAAGTAGTAACCTGTGGAGAGTAATTAGTTAGTGGTAATTTACGCCCCTCGTAATTCGTCTAATAATGATGAGCAAATACTTGGATCCCAAAGTCAATCTTTGACTTCTTTTGCAGAGAGACATATTGGACTTTCGTCTGATGATGTCGAAAAAATGCTGAAGGTTTTGGGCTTTGATAGCCTGGATGAGTTAATTGATCGAGCTGTTCCCCAAGCAATTCGCATTGATGGTAGTTTGAATTTACCCCAAGCGCAAACCGAATATGCTGCATTGGCTCGTTTAAAAGAAATTGCGTCGAAAAATCAAGTTTTCCGTTCGTTTATCGGTATGGGGTATTACGACTGTATTACTCCAGGTGTAATTCAAAGGAATATTTTGGAAAATCCTGGTTGGTATACTGCATATACTCCTTATCAACCAGAAATTGCTCAAGGAAGACTTGAAGCGCTGTTGAATTTCCAAACTTTAATTACCGATTTAACGGGCTTGGAAATTGCCAATGCTTCGTTGCTTGATGAAGCGACTGCTGCTGCGGAAGCTATGAGCATGAGTTATGGTGTTTGCAAAAATAAGGCGGCGAATACTTTCTTCGTTTCCCAAGAATGTCATCCCCAAACAATCGCCGTGTTACAGACACGGGCAGAGCCTTTGGGAATTAAAATTGTTGTTGGGAACCACCAAAGTTTTGATTTTTCTCAGCCTATTTTTGGGGCTATTGTTCAATATCCCGCAACTGATGGCGCGATTTATGACTATAGCGATTTTATTGCTAAAGCCCATGAATTGGGAGCCTTAGTAACGGTAGCGGCAGATCCTTTGAGCTTAACTTTGTTAACGCCACCAGGGGAATTTGGCGCTGATATCGCTGTTGGTAGCACTCAACGCTTTGGTATTCCGTTGGGGTTTGGGGGACCTCATGCGGCTTACTTTGCAACCAAAGAGAAGTATAAACGCCAAGTTCCAGGGCGGATTGGTGGTTTATCTAAGGATGTTCAAGGAAAACCTGCATTGCGTTTGGCTTTACAAACCCGCGAACAGCACATTCGCCGCGAAAAAGCAACCAGCAATATTTGTACGGCACAGGTATTGTTGGCGGTGATGGCAAGTATGTATGCGGTTTATCATGGACCTGAAGGAATAAAGAAGATTGCTCAAAAGATTCATTCTTTAACTGGGAAGTTAGCAGAAGGACTCAAAATTCTTGGTTACACCATTGAAAATGAATATTTCTTCGATACTCTGCGAGTTAATTTAGGAAAGCGCAGTCAAGAAGAGATTTTGCAGCGTTGTCAAGCTCAGAAAATAAATCTTCGCATTTTCGATGATAATTCTGTGGGAATTTCCTTAGATGAAACCACCACGGAAGCAGATATACAAGATTCACTTGAAATTTTCTCTTTAGAAAATCTCCCCCCCTCTCTCCCCCTCCCCCCCTCTCCCCCTCTCCCTCTCCCTCGTAAGAGTGACTTCCTAACCCACCCCACATTCAACCGCTACCATTCGGAAACGGAATTATTGCGCTATCTGCATAAACTTGAAGCAAAGGATTTATCGTTAACTACATCGATGATTCCTTTGGGTTCTTGTACCATGAAGCTCAATGCCACTGCCGAAATGATACCCGTAACCTGGGCAGAGTTTGGTCAAATGCACCCGTTTGCTCCATTATCGCAAGCGCGGGGTTATTTACAGTTATTTGAACAACTGGAAAAATGGTTGGGAGAAATAACAGGTTTTGCGGGAATTTCACTACAGCCAAATGCCGGTTCTCAAGGAGAATATGCGGGGCTTTTGTCAATTCGGAGATATCACGAAAGCCGATCTGAAGCACATCGCAATATTTGTTTAATTCCGACTTCTGCTCACGGTACAAACCCGGCGAGTGCGGTAATGTGTGGTATGAAAGTTGTTGGCGTGGCTTGCGACGATCAAGGTAATATTGATATCAATGACTTGAGGGAGAAGGCGCAAAAACACGCAAATAACCTTGCTGCTTTGATGGTGACATACCCTTCAACTCACGGCGTGTTTGAATCAGGAATCAAAGAGATTTGTGAAATTGTCCATACCCACGGCGGACAAGTTTACATGGATGGCGCAAATATGAACGCCCAAGTTGGTATTTGTCGTCCGGGTGATTTTGGTGCAGATGTATGTCACCTGAACCTACACAAAACCTTCTGTATCCCCCACGGTGGGGGCGGCCCAGGTATGGGACCAATTGGAGTAGCTGCTCATTTAGTACCGTTTCTCCCCGGAAATCCTGTAACTGCTGCCGATTCTTCCTCAAATGGTGCCGTTTCTGCTGCACCTTGGGGTAGCGCTAGTATTTTGGTGATTTCCTGGATGTATATCGCCATGATGGGTGCAGATGGTTTAACCAAGGCAACTGAGGTGGCGATTCTAAATGCCAATTACATGGCTAAAAGGTTAGAGAAACACTATCCCGTGTTGTATACCGGCAATAATGGCTTAGTGGCTCACGAATGCATTTTGGATTTGCGCTCCTTGAAGAAATCGGCGAATATCGAAATTGATGATATCGCTAAACGCTTGATGGATTATGGTTTCCACGCTCCTACGGTATCATGGCCTGTAGCTGGTACGGTAATGGTAGAACCTACTGAGAGCGAATCTCAAGAGGAATTAGATCGATTCTGCGATGCGATGATTTCCATCCGTGAAGAAGTTGCTGAAATTGAAGCGGGTAAGGTAAATGCTCAAGATAATGTTTTGAAGGGTGCCCCCCATACCGCCGAAAGTTTAATTGTCGGTGAATGGAGTCATCCTTATACTCGGGAACAAGCTGCTTATCCAGCACCTTGGACAAAAGAACATAAATTCTGGGTTGCTGTAGGGCGGATTGATGCTGCTTTTGGCGATCGCAATTTGATTTGTTCTTGTCCTTCTATGGAAGAATATTCGGAGTAATATCACGGGCACCCATAAGAATTTTTTTCTTCTAAAACATTCTTATGGGAACCCTTCACCCCCAACCCCCTCTCCTTAGCAAGGAGAGGGGGCTATATTTTCTCCTCCTTGTTTGTAGGGAGGTTTTTTTTAATTGTGGACGCGATGCGAGAAAAGTATTTTTATCTGCTGTTAAGGTGATTGAGAAAATAGCAACCATTACTTCTGCGAAGTCATGAATATTAGCGCACGGAAATCATACTACATAAATTAATCACATAGCATACTGCGGATTTTATATTTTAGAGATAGTTTTTTTATAGTCCGAGATGTAAATATAAATCATCAATTCATTTCTACTTGGAGAATACGAGCATTATTTCTAAATAATGGTATAAAAATAAACGCAATATACTTCAACCAAAAAGGTTTTATCCGTTGAGGATATTTAATAGATTCAGGAAGGAAATAAATTTCATCTTTGAGAGTAATTCCCAAGTTCCATGTTTTTAACTCTTGAGAATTATCAATTCCCCATTTAAATTCAGCACTAGTTTTAGACACGGTATCATGACGTTTTGTTCCTACAGCAGTCTTACGATTCATTACATCAAATACCATTTCTATCGGAGCATATTTAGGAGCCAGCATTGTTTGTATCTGAGTAAATAAAGCTTTATTTTCCTCCTCGCTTAGATAGAAACATACTCCTTCCATGATGATAAATAAAGGTTGATTTACATTCCTGTTTATTTGTTCTATCCATAATGGTTCAAGAATTGAACCAGCAATTAAATGATAGCGATTGCTCTGCTGTACCAGTTTCTCTTTCAGTTCAATTACTTCTGGAAAATCAACTTCATACCAATTAATTTTGCCATTATCAATTCGGAAAAAGCGCGTACAAAGTCCTCCTCCTAAATTTATAACAGTTGCTTGGGGATGTAAACCAATAAATTTTTTTAATAAATTATCAATAATTCTTGATCGAATAACACTAGTAACTTGCGAAACCCATTCTTGAGCATATTTAGAAAAATCATAATCAACCTTTTCGGCAATTTCCACTGCTTTTTCATCTTTGAGAATACAGTCAGGATATGATTGTTCTTTATAGCGTCCGTAAAGGGTAATCATTAAAGTTTCGGTTACACCTTGCAATTTTTCTGTAGATTCTTTTTGAATAGTCATAGGATTTTAGATTTTAGATTTTTTCCTATGGTGAAGGGTCGGCAAAAGCGGTGGGTTCATCTAAAATTTTTCCAAGTATCAATTATTGTCGAAGCAGGAGGCTCTTTTACCCCACCGTCTGTACGGTGCTAGTAATTGGTTGGGGTCTAAAACCCCATCGAATTACCTCTCCCTCTCTCCCTCACTCCCTCCTTCTTTATTATCCCATACAGATGTAAGGGAGAGCAGATAAGAACCGCAGCTGCTGTGTTGTCACGGTACACAGCATCACTCCCAAAAATTACTACACAAATTAATCACCAATGCAGGAGCGCTATTTTCTCCAACAAAAATGATTTCCTGTAGAAATACTCACAAGGTTTTGGGTAATTCCTATACCCCCGAAAAACAATGTATTTTCTGGTAGTACAGCTTTACCTTACTTTTAACTTAAATCAAGTCGGCTGAGGTATTCAAGCGATGTCGAGCAGGAAACTTGCTAGGCAATATCTATTAGTTTAAAGGTTAGCGTAAATGTATCCAGGACTTACGCAATTGTCACAAGATCCTGGTTGGTGCCGTACACTGATTGTCTTATTATTACGTTAACAATTAGTTAGTGTACAAGCACCCTACAAAGAAAATGTGCCAGTTGCGTAAGTCCTAGTATCTTATCGATAAAGTATCTTGGTAGTAGCAACACTATCCTTCTATGTTCAAATTTTCTCTAAACTACACATCCTAGAAGAATATCACCAATTACCAATCACCAATTACCAATCACCAATCACCAATTACCAATCACCAATCACCAATTACCAATTACCAATCACCAATCACCAATCACCAATTACCAATTACCAATTACCCATTACCCATTACCAATTCTTAAACCAACCAAGCCCTAACTTTTGCAGAAGCGAAATCAATAATACTAGTAGCTAATATCAAAATAATCAAAATTGCACAAACTTTTTGATACTCAAAAGATCCAAAACTTTGATACAAAGAAACACCAATACCGCCAGCACCGACAATTCCCAATACAGAAGCAGAGCGTACATTGGACTCAAAGCGATATAAGGTAAAAGAAGTCCACAAGGGGATAACTTGAGGAATTATTCCATAAATCACTTCTTGTAGTTTACTTGCACCTGTTGCACGAATTCCTTCTACTGGCCCAGGTTCGATTGCTTCGACAGCTTCAGAGAATAATTTACCTAGAGTTCCAGCGGTGTGTAGAAATAATGCTAAAACACCTGCAAATGGCCCTAAACCGACGGCGACTATAAATATAAGTGCAAATACTAATTCGTTAATTGCCCGCATCGCATCTAAAAGACGGCGTGTTGGTTGGACTACCCAAACAGGAAAAACATTATTTGATGCCAAAATTGAAAGGGGAATTGCTGCGATCGCGGCTAATAAAGTTCCCCAAATTCCCATTGCTATGGTGATGAGTGTATCTACTAAATAAACTTTCCAATAAGTAAAATCTGGTGGAAAGTATTGTGGAATGTAGTTGCTTATTCTACTAACACGTTCAGGCTCAAGGAATAAGAAAAAATTTAATTCACTTTGCAGAGCAGATAAAAATAAAATTACAATAATCGCAATTAAGAATACAATTCTAGTATTATTAACTAGTTTTGCTTCTTGCTCTAACATTGCTGCTATAGCGGGAGATATATGAAGATTTTGAGATAGGTTTTCTACTGGTTTTTGTTGTTTCATTTGGAATGAAAATAGATTGAGTGGTTAACTAATCCGCCTAGGGTTGTAAACCCCAGGCTAATAGCATAAGTCTATTTAAATGGACTAAAAATATAGCGGGTTTAATTATTAGATGCTCCAGTTTTATTTTTAATAATTTAATTTATTTTCTAGTAAATTAGGACTGACGCGATTGTCACAAGATCCTGTTTGGTGCGTGACACGAAAAGGGATATTTTTCGTTTATAATCAATCGAAGTGTCACGCACCCTACAAGAAAAATGTGCCAGTTGCATAAGTCCTGTAAATGATATTTTTTGATCGTCATTACCCTAACTGAATAAGACTTGAGCTATTAGCCTCGGAATCAATTCCGAGGCGGTTATCGGAGAGGCTTTGCGAATAATGTAATCCTTAATTAAGAATTACGAATTACTTCTTGATTTCCTTAAGCTGCTTGTCAAGTTCTTCAAGTTGCTTATTCTTGTCTTCTTCTTTCAAGTCTTTGTCAGATTCAACTTCTGCTATTTTCTTAGCAATTTCAAGTTCGCGAATTGTATCCCAAGTTTTATCTTCTGCGGGAACAAATTCTTTCCATCCTAATGGAGAGAGAACTTTTTCATCTTTATAGTTGTAGAAGAAATCTTTAATTTTCTTTTTGAGATCTTCTGATAAATCCTTACGATAAGCAATAGGATCGCTAGGAATTAGTGCGGATGTCCAGATTACTTCAATATTCTTGCGAGCTTTGGGGTTGGTTTCTTCTAAACGAGCCAAAGATTCGCTGTTGTTGGTAGCAACATCTACTTGATTGTTGGCTACAGCTAAAGCGGTTGCTTCGTGACTACCAGAGAAGATTAAACGCTTGAAGGCTTCTTTAGGATTAACGCCATTCTGAGCAAATACATAGAAGCTGGGAACTAAGAATCCAGAAGTGGAGTTAGGATCGTTAAATGCGAAGGTGAGATCCTTGGAATTCTTGATTACATATTCATCACCTTTGTTTTCGCCTAATTCTTTAGCTTCAGTAGCAACTTTGTTTTCTTTGTTAGTAATTAGGTGAGATACGTAACCTTGGCTTCCATCATCGTTAACAGTCTGAGCAAATACTTCAGCGTTGGATCTTCTAGCAGCTTCAACGTAAGACTTACCACCATACCAAGCAATTTGAACATCTCCAGCCTTCATTGCTTCAATTACACCAGCATATTGGGTAACGAAGAAAGGCTTTACGGGAATACCAACTTGCTTTTCCATTTCTTTAATCAAAGGTTCCCAGATAGGCTTTTGATTAGCCTGGGATTCTGTGGAGATGATACCAAACTTAATTTCGCTAACTTCTAAAGGCTTCTGAGTTTCTGTAGAAGTATCAGTAGAAGGAGTACAAGCAGCGAAAACTATGGAACCTGTCAAAGCCAAGGCGAAGAAGCCAGCGCGCTGAATTAAAGAACGTCTCTTCATTGTTTATTCCTAGAGAATAGTATTTTTACGTAGGTAAAATTATTTAATTCGGACAAAGATTACCCCAACTCACCGTGTCCTTTCATTACGAGTTCGTCCGCCGCTGCACCATAAATTTCTTCGAGCTTGTCGTTATTCAGTTCTACGGTTGCACCATCAAACATTACTGTACCCTTTCTCAGGGCAATAGCACGGTCGCAATAACTACGTACAAATTGAATTTGATGTAAAGAAGTTACTACTGTAATTCCGTTTTGTCGATTTAGTTCAACTAGCAACTCCATCACCTTGCGAGAAGATTCTGGATCTAAAGAAGCGATGGGTTCATCTGCAAGAATAATTTTGGCTCCTTGCACCAAACAGCGAGCGATCGCCACTCGTTGTTGTTGTCCCCCGGAAAGCATGGAAGCCCTCTTATAAGCTTGTTCGAGGATTCCGACTCTTTCAAGTGCTGCAAGTGCTTGCAGTTTTTCTTCTTGGGTAAATAGATGAAGTACCGAATTGAATACAGACAATCGCGACAGATTCCCAACGAGAACGTTTTCAATTACAGTTAGGCGATTTACTAAATTGAACTGTTGAAAAATGCAGCCCATCTGACTTCGTAGAGACCTAATTTTTGAATGAAAACGTCCATCAGTTTGTAAAGCTGTCCCAAAGATAGCAACACTACCGGAATCTCCACTATGCAAACCATTCAGATGGCGTAATAATGTCGATTTTCCGGAACCAGAAGCACCAACAAGGGCGATCATTTCACCCTCTTTTATAGTACAGGATACATTTTTTAGTGCTGGTTTACCTTTGAAACTTTTCGACAAATTAGTAACTTCGATTGCAACCGTAGTAGTCATTTTTTGCAATTTAGATGTATCAGATTGAGAAATCGCCACTAACTAATAGTCTGCGGCTGCAATTTTGTAGAGTAAGTAAAGTTACTCAAAAAAATCTCGATTTGTGTTTATAACTCTTGACACTTGATTAGAGTTTTTAATTTAAAACACTTTGTTGTACAGCAGCTATAAACTCAAATCTGAATCTTTTTTAATTTAACCTTACATGGTTAAAAGTAAATTATGAATTATAAATTTGATAGTTAATTTTTCTCATGAAGATACACAATTTGCAATGGCATCTAATACATTATAGTTTTAGTATATTTTATCTGTATGATATTTTTCAGTAATTGAATTTATTAATTTTACATCGGGATTAAATATCAACCTCTAAATATGGGTGTCTGTCATAATTTGCAAGAATTGGTATGAGTATTTGACCCCAATCCAATTTCAGTCTTCTTCATTTTAATGACTTTAGGACTTACGCAACTGGCATATTTTCCTCGTAGGGTGCTTGTACACTCACTAATATTGAACGTAATAATGAGGCAATCAGTGTACGGCACCAACCGAGGTCTTGTGACAATTGCGTAAGTCCTGGACTTAATTTGATTTTAAAATAAGGTATATATAACCAAGTATATTATTTTGTTAATACTGAATACCCTATTTTCAAATACAAAACAATAAACCACCAAAAAATAAAATATATTTGAGTTTTTTTTAGTCGAATGTTCTAGGAAATACACCAAAAGGTAGATGATATCTGATAGATTCAGTTCAGATAGCTCAAGGAAGGAATTGAACAAACAAGCCTGATGATAAGCAGTAAATCCTTGAAATGTAAATGACTCCACGATTAGTTTTAAGTGATGATGTTAAGTATGCAATCGGAGGCGGAGTACCTCAATTATCGGGGTTGAATACTGTATTAGGCAAACCTTGTTGTGTCAGTAGCTTTGAAAAGAAGTAAGATTTTATTCCCAATGCTCTTTTTATAGCATTTAGAGTAAGTAAGCATTTACCAAACTCTATAATCTTTAATCCAGTGTCTCTTAAAGACAATGGTATCAGATGTATAGGAATAGAGTAGTCTCCAAAAAAGGCGGCTTCTTGACTAATCACTGATGCTGAAATTCCTGGTGTGAGATATCTACCTTAAACATAAATCAGGGAATTTCCCATCGGAGATGATAAATGCTTATCTATACCGCAGAAAACTTCCCCAAATTCCAATAGTGTGAGGAGACAAATTAAAATGACTAAGCTGTTGCTAAACGTATTGAAGTTAAGCCCAGTTGTTTTCGCTGCGACTTTATTCATTTCCAACGGTGCTTTCGCTGCTGAACAGAAGTTTAATTCCGTTGATGAATTAGGTCAGGTAACTTCCGTAGATCAGTTGTCTGACATTTACCCTTCTCACTGGGCATTTCAAGCTGTAAAGTCCTTAGTTGAAGACTACGGTTGTGTAGCAGGTTACCCTGATGGAACCTTCAGGGGTAATCGTGGCATGACCCGTTATGAGTTTGCTGCTTTGTTAAACGGTTGCTTAGATCGCATCACCCAGTTAATCGCTCAAAGGGGTAACGGTGATGTAGATATGGCTACCATTAACCAGCTCAAGCAAGAGTTCCAAGGCGAATTGGCTACTCTACGCGGTAAGGTTGACGGTTTAGAATACCGTACCGAAAAGTTGGAAGCTAACCAATTCTCTACAACTGCTAAGTTGAAGGGTAAAGTTGAATTCATCACTGGTGGTGTATTCGGTGAGAAACCTGATGGTACTGATGTTGAAGACGAAATCACCTTGGGTTACCGTACTCGCTTAGACATCACCAGCAGTTTCACTGGTAATGACAAGTTGCGCGTTCGTTTACACCAACGTGATAATGCGTCTTATGGAACTGATCGTACCGGTACCAACATGAGCCGTATCGATGTTCAAGGTGATACCGATGATACAGTAGAAGTTGAAAAATTAAACTACAACTTCAAACCTTCCAAGAACATCGCAGCTAGTGTTTGGGCTGTTGGTGCTGGAATGGATGACTTCTTAGATGCTGAAAAAGCAAAGGTTCAAACCACTCGTTTTGCTAAGCGTAACCCCTTAATCCACCGCACCAATAACGAAGACCAAGGTGTTGGTGCTACCATCAAATTCAACAAGAATGCTAACTTCCAATTAGGTTACACCACCACAAGTGGTAACGAAGTTGGAGATGGAAAGGGCATCGGTGGTGACTACGACTTAGGTGCACAACTTAACTTCAAAGTTGCTGGTGTTGACTTAGGTGCTTCCTACGTTCGTTCTTACACCAGTGGTGGTACTGATTTCTCTCACAAAACAGGTAGCGCTAACGCTAAGTTAAGTGGAGACGATAATTTTACATCTGACAGCTATGGTTTGCAAGCTTCCACCAAGCTTAGCAAGAAGACCAAGATTGGTGGTTGGGTTGGATTTTCCGACATAAACAACGAAAGCCGTAGTGGTTCTGCTGATTTGTTCAACTGGGCAGCTTTCGCTTCCATCAAGGACTTCGGTAAGAAAGGCAACGTCTTGGGTATTACCTTCGGTATGCCTCCTAAAGTAACAGGTGCTAGTGGTACTTACAACAAGACAACTACTACCACTGTAGCTCCTGCTGGTGGCGGTGCTCTTACTACTACTAGTTCCACTAGTTCTAAAACCATCACTGAAGACTCTGGTACTTCCTACTTATTGGATGTAACCTACAGACATAAGGTTACCGACAGACTCAGCCTACAACCTGGTGTGTTCGCTGTATTCAACCCAGAGCACGACAACGGTAACGACACCATCTGGGGTGCCGTTCTAAACACAACCTTCAAGTTCTAATTATCTTGCTCTAACCTAGAGGTGCGGCGCGGCCGCGCCTCTATCTTATGATGAAGAATAAGAGTTCCATAGGTGTAGAAGAGAGAGATCATAGATTCTCTCCTAATACAGATAAGGACACCTGGCAAAAGCTTTAAATCCAAGGCAATTATTCGTTCGTATGCAAACATCTAATATTACTTTAGGTTAGATGAATGCAACTCAATTATTCCCAGGAAGAACTTTTTCGTGTTTTGCGACAAGTGTAAGAATATCGGGACTTATGCATAAATCCATTTTTGATGGAATTCAAGGGACTCTACCGTTATCTTTCAAAGATTGGAAATTCAAGATTATATACAAGTTCTGAATAGATGTAATGCTTTTAGTCTTTCTAAGTTAACTTAATCTGCAACCTTTTACTTCATTTCCTAAAACGTGCAATACAAATTATCTGTTGAAAGATGGTTTTCATTCCACGAAGAAAGTAGATGTATTTTTTTGAAAAACGAACTCCAATATTCAATCAACTTTAATGTTTTTTATCGGCTTTGCTACTTAATAAGTAGCTACAAGTATGGGACACAAAATAGTTCGTTTCAAAATGTGTCCAAAGTTTCTTCTCACTCACACGGTAAAGGCATAAGGGATTATCCCTTTTATGCCTTTTTTCTTGTTTGAAATTCTTTATTTAAAGATAATTGATAAACCCCACTCTTAACTCTTTCGGGCAAGCAGAGAGGGGAATTTTCTAATAAGTGAGGAGTAATAGAATTTTACGTTGGACTATATAATAAGTACTTAGCCGGACTGGGATCATCCCAATTTTTAACAAATATTTTACCCGTCACCCTCGAATGGTGCGACTATATAAACAAAGCCCACCAACGCGCGCTAATAATTTTCGTAGCCCACGCAGGTGGGATTTGTAAATGTAGCCTTAGGCTTATAGTCTGGGGCTTTTGACAAAATTGGGATGCTATAAAAGTAAACTTAATTACAATTATCAAATTAAAAAAAAAGATGTTTCTCAGACGGTAAAACCACCTACAGAAACATCCTCAAATTCCAATAATGTGATGATGTAAGTCTAACTCATTACCCTTAGGGCTTCAATGTTTTAAGCAAAACAAATACGATGAGAATTTCCTGAGAAAAAGCAAGAAAAAAATTAATAATGGGCAATTGGTAATTAAAACAACCAAACAGCGAACAGTTTTTATTGTTAACTGCTCACTGTTATTAGAATGGTGCGTTACGGCATTATCAAAAATTTAACCTCAATAATACATACGAGAGAGCACTAAGGGCACCCTACAAGTCATGGTACTGCTCACTGATTCTCAGATTTTCGCTTTTATTAGTCCAATTTGCTTATCGTAATTAGCTAGTTGCTCTTGTAAATCTTTCCAACTAACCCCTTCTAAGCTTGGTAATACTACATGGGCTTTACCTACTCGCTCATTTGGCCCTAATCCTACGACTTTCATCCCAGCAGCTATTCCTGCTTCTATTCCTGCTGTCGCGTCTTCTACGACGATACAGTTTTGAGGTGATACTCCTAATTTTTCAGCGGCGAAGAGGAATAAATCCGGTGCTGGCTTCGATTTAGTTACGCTGTAACCGTCGGCTACCGCCATAAATTTGTCGGCGATTTCCAAACGTTCAATTACTGTGCGAGCGTTTTTACTTGAGGAACCTAAAGCTATCTTAATGCCTGCTGCTTGCAATTCTTGGAGTAAGGAAGCTACTCCCGGAAGCAAGTCTTTGGGGGTGATGCTTTGCATCAGTTCTACGTAGTAATTATTTTTACGCTCCATCATGTCCTGTATTTGCTCTTCAGTGGCAGGACGACCTTTTAAAATTCCCAATAAGGATTCTCTACGCGGCACTCCTCGTAAGGCTTCGTTGGCTTCGCGATCGAAGGGAATTCCTTCTTCATCTGCCAGCTTTTTCCAAGCTAAGTAATGAAACTCAGAAGTATCTGTTATTACTCCGTCTAGGTCAAAAATAATTCCTTCAACGGGAGTGGAAGATTCAGAAGCTGGAGTTGTTGAAGTTTCAGAGGAGGGAGAAATGGGAGTAGTGGGAGAGAGGGGGATAACTTCACCTTGAGTGCTTTCATCTCCTTCAGAAGCATTTAAATCAACTTGATACCAACGATCGCGCCATTGCAAACGGAATTTCAAGCGTTTCCAGTGGGATGGAAGGTTGGGATAAGCGGTAAGTCCGTTTTCTGTAATTCTAATTCCAGCAAATCCGAAGACTACTGCTTGCCATACTCCACCGGCACTAGCAGCGTGAATTCCATCAGTAGTATTACTGCGAACGTTGTCTAAATCTACTAGAGCCGCACGCATGAAGTGGGTGTATGCTTCAGCAGGTTTATTAAGGTCACAAGCTATGATGGCGTTGATTGCCGGACCTAAAGAGGAACCGTAAACGTGGTCGGTACGAGGTGTATAATAATCCCAGTTGGTCGCGAGAGTTTTCAGGTTAAAACGATCCCGCATTAAATACATCACCATCAATGCATCAGGCTGTTTGAGAACCTGGGTAGCTTGGGTTTCTTCAACTCCCAAAACACCTTGCATCGATTTACTCCGGGGTTCGTAATCGTCGAAATTGATGTATTCTAAATCGAAGAAGCCGTCAAACTGTTCGATTAAACCAGTTTCTAAGTCTTGATTTAAGTAGATACGATCGGCGATGAAAGCAAAACTTTCCAATCTTTGAGGAACTATATTTAGCTTCACTGCCAATTGTGTAGCTTTTTCGGGATAAGTTTTTGTCAACCATTCCCACAACACCCCAGCAGTACGTAAATGCCACTGCACGAGTACGTTAGTAAAGGCGTTGTTATCAACGCGCTCGTGATTTTCATCAGGTCCAATAACATCAAGAATATCGTAAGTTTGACGCTCTTCGTTCCATTTTACGCGACTTTCCCAGAAAATTGCCGTATCCAAAATCATTTCTGCGCCATAGTCGCGCATCCATTGATTATCGCCGGTATTCTGCCAATAGTTCCAAGCTGCGTAGGCGATATCTGCATTTATATGTATTTCTAAATCCCCGCACCAAATACGGACTAATTTACCGTTGGGATCTGGTACCCATTGGGGGGTTACTTCGTCGCCGGTGGTGGCACTTTCCCAAGCAAACATTGCTCCCTTGTAGCCCATATTTTGGGCTTTGCGTCTTGCTCCCGGTAGGGTATGGTAACGGTAGTTGAGCAGATTCCGTGCTAATGCTGGTTGAGTAAAGGTAAGTAAGGGAAGGATAAAAATTTCCGTATCCCAAAAAATGTGTCCGCGATATTCAAAACCGGAAAGAGTTTTGGGAGGAATACTAACTCTATCCTCGTGACGCGGTGTTGCTACCTGGATTTGGAAGATATTGTAACGAACACTCAATTGTGCTTCTTCATCACCTTCAATGATGATATCGCTATCTAGCCATACTCTTTCCCATGCTGCGATATGAGTGGCTAATAAGGTGCTGTAGCTTGGTGCTTCCACCAAGTCAATTAAGGCGATTTCTGCTGGTGTCGATGTTTCTCGCGAAGTGTAAGCAGTGACAATCTTTTCTACACTTACCGTAACTCCGGGCTGTATCTGAAATCGTTTTGTCAGTTGGGAACTGCATTCAAATTCACGGGCAAAGTTATCGGCTTCATTTTCTACCACTAATTTGGCAGCCATACCCAATTCAATTCCTGAATGCAAAGTTTTACCATGCAGCCAAATTATTTTATCGGTACCGCCTTCTTTGAGAGTCTGCCAATGTTCGATTCCCAGGGTATGGGGCTGGCTTTCAAAACCAGCGGTAACTTCAACTTCACCGGCATAATCTAGGGAAGTAATTTCACAGTGAATCGCTAAAACGTGTTGACTGGCTAAAGAAACAAAACGCTCAAAGTGTAATTCTACGGTGTGCCCTGATGGCGACTTCCAACGAACATCACGACTGACTAACCCTAAGCGCATATCTAATTGACGCTTGTATTCAAGGATCTCGCCGCTATCCATACGAAAAGTTTCGCCAGCGATTTTAATCGTCAAAGGTAGCCAATTCGGACAATTTACGAGTTCTGTTGCAGCGATGGCTACATCATCGTATACACCATTAATAATTGTTCCGGCGTGCTCGTGGATATATCCTTCTTCAAAACTGCCTCTTACACCTAAATAACCATTACCGATAGTGAAAACAGTTTCTTTATGATGTAACTCTGACGGGTTAAAGCTTGTTTCTATTACCTTCCAGCCTCGATCGTCATTCAGTCGCTGGTTTTGTTGAGAATTGTTAACTGATATGCTTAACATTATTTATAGAACCTCGGTTCGCCTTGTACTGTGCTGGAATGGGTATAAATTGGATTTACCAGAAATATTTGTGGCGATTTAATTTTTCTCTCGCCATTTAACATGAATGCAGCAAGAATGCTTGGAAGCGGCATTCACCTTTAACCGCAATCTCCCTCTATAGGATAGATTTGCTCAAGAACTTGTTCCCAAACCAGGAAATGCAGAAAAAGATACTAATTGACACATTTGCTTACCAAACGTACAAAACTACACGTTTCGGACACAATCTGTCATAAACTTCCAGTATCTGGATTGAGCAACCGGAATTTTTCGTATTGTATGGCTTAGAGTATTTAACCGCCATATTTATGAGTTGAAGTTACGACGCTTTTCTTCAAAATTTGACTTTTTTCGACAAAAAACTGAATTTTCAGACAAATACTGTGGGAATTTTTGCGATCTTAATTGTGAAGAAACTATTTGAACAAGTAATCAAACTCCGGAAAATATGTATTCTAAGCCTTGCTACTAAGTTAACTTTTACCAGTAGTTACTATCCAGCAAAAGCTATACCAGTAACTTGCGGCTTTCAACCAATTGTTAGGGCTGCTGGAATAACAGTTTACTATAAAAATCGCCAAGGTAGTAAAAAAGAATATGTAACTGTAATTCAAGCTACAAAAGCGAAAATAGAAAATCTCACTGGTGCTGTTTCGGGCCTTCGAGCAAATAGAATCAGAAAAAAATCACTGACTCAATTTTGGCAAGACATTGTTAATAGTAATACATCAACTCGGAAAGCAAGAGTTGTAATTAACGGTACATTTTTTTCTACCAAACAAGACCCTACAGGAATCGCCTTTGGTTTAAAGGCGCGTGGTAAAATCATTACCTATGGTTACGGCATAGCCAATGAATATCCGGGAGAAATTCGCACGTTTTCTTTCAATCCTCTAGCTGGTGTTGCTAGCATCCAACCTTATTCTACAGAGTCATTCCGACGCTTTCCGGAAGTAGTTGGCGCACTTGATGCAAATGCGAATAAGGCTGCGACAAAGTATTTACCTAGAACCTTTGTTGGTGTGCGAGATGATAACGGTGATAATTTAAATGAAACAGTTATATTTTATTCGAGTAATTACGCACGTCAAGTAGATGCGAGGAATGCCTTGGAATGTTTCGGTGCAAATGCGATCGCGATGTTAGATGGTGGCGGGAGTACCGGAATTATTGTAGATGGGAAACCTTTGATTGGAACACCACGGAAGATTCCTCATGCGATCGCGGTTTTTGAGGGGAGATGAGGGAG
>JBHJJJ010000141.1:0-5124 GCA_050042755.1 Rivularia sp. (in: cyanobacteria) | reverse complement strand
CGAAATTCACGATCTTGTACGTCACCAACAGCATATACGGCTTCGACGCTGGTTTCTACTGAGTTGTTTTTGGTAACAACGTAACCCACATCATCTAGTTCCAACTGTCCTTTAAATAATGATGTATTGGGGGTGTGTCCGATGGCGTAGAATAATCCTTTAACTTCTAACTTGCTTTCTTCGCCAGTTTTATTGTTACGGATTTTGATGCCTTGCATGTGGTTTTCATCACCGAAAACGTCCACAGCTTCGGTATTCCAATGCACGTTAATTTTCGGATTACTCAAAACCCGATCTTGCATTGCTTTACTGGCTCGCATTTTGTCGCTACGAACCAATAAATTCACAGTATCGCCGTATTTTGTCAGGTAAATAGCTTCTTCCGCCGCCGAATCCCCAGCACCAATTACAGCTAATTCAGCACCGCGAAATATCGGAGTAGCACCGTCACAAATAGCACAAGCAGAAATACCGCGACTCCAAAATGTATGCTCCCCTTTTAAACCCAAACGCTTCGCCGTCGCTCCAGTTGCAATAACTATACTATTAGTTTTAAACTCTCGTTCAGAGGAACGTACGGTAAAGGGACGCTGACTTAGATCGACCGAAATTACATCCTCAGTATATAGTTGGGCCCCCCAGCGTTCCGCTTGTGCCTTCATTTTATCCATTAAATCGGGGCCGGTAATACCTGCGGGGAAGCCGGGAAAATTCTCCACTTCAGTAGTTGTCATCAACTGGCCGCCGGGTAATCCCCCCGCTTCAAACCCCTCAAATACAACAGGTTTGAGGTTCGCACGTCCAGCATAAATAGCAGCCGTATAACCCGCTGGGCCACTTCCTATGATTACTAAATTTTCTACAGTTGGATTTGTCATAATCTTTTAAATAAACTCATAACCACTACGCTTAACCAAGTATAACAAATTTATTTTGTATTGTGTTCGGTTGATAGTAGCTCGTATTTTGTAGGGTGTGCTATGGCACGAAAAATCTTGGATATTAATAGATCAATTTGATAATGCTGTAACGCACCATTGAATCAAGTTCTCAAGCGGATTAATTTGGATTTTGTATTGTAAATAAGAGGGGTTTTGTTTGTGTAGTAGCGGTTTCAACCGCTAGGTAATTTTGAAACTTGCTCTCTCACCCAAGCCCGAAAAGCGCGAGTTGTTGCCATTTCCCCATTGATTTTAGTTTCCTGAATAAACCGAGGAATTTCCTTTACAGCTACTCCAGGAAAAGTAGGGCTTTGTTCAACTTCTATATATTGCCCATCATTTAGTACATAAATTCGTAAAACGCTGCCATTAAAACGCCAAAACTCAGGAATACCAATAGCAGCGTAAATTTTAAACTTGTCTACTTTTGGTTTGGAATATTCTACTTCTAATACTAAATCTGGCGGTGGATCGATTTTTAGGTCAATTTTTTCCTTATTTCTAACGCGGGATTCGTTTTGGATATAGTAGCTGCTATCTGGCTCTCCACCTCTTTCTAAATCATCCCGCGTCAAAGTTAAAGAGCCAGAACGTTTGTACTCTTCACCGATTTCTTCGCACAATGCAACAACAAAACCTTCAATAACGCGATTTGAGTTTTCATGTGGCATATCTGGAGCCATGATTTCTAATACCCCATTTTCGTAGGCTAATCTGGTATTTCTTGAACTTCCCATGTCAGCCACCATGGCTTTGAAGGTTTGCCAGCTAATATTTTCAAGTAAAGTCCTCGTTTCTGCCGGTGTTGATATTGTCACCATGTTGAAAGTACCTTGTTTAAACTGGTTATTCCTTATGGCTTTACTTTTTTAAGGATTACAATGCGAGCCTTATATAACTTAAAAGTCTTGTGAAGCCTGCGATACAGAAGATAACTAATAAATATTTCCCAATTGCAAAAAAAAAATTTTTCAAAAATGATAATTTGCAGAGTCTAAGTGGGTAAGTTACATCTAGAACCCAATAAGCAATGCCCACCTAAAGGAAACACTAATGAAATCCGAACTTAAAGCAAAATTTTTACAAAATATTCTCCGCAAGAAAAAACAAAACGAAGGTTTTACCCTTATTGAATTGTTGGTTGTAATTATTATTATCGGGATTTTGTCAGCTATTGCACTTCCTTCTTTCTTGAATCAAGCAACTAAAGCTAGACAAAGTGAAGCTAAGAACTATATTGGTTCAATAAATCGAGCGCAGCAAGCATACTATTTAGAGAATAACAATGCTTTTACAAACTCTGTTCTAGTGTTAGCTTTAGGTATAAAGACACAGACTGAGAATTATAAGTATGAGATTACGGCCGCAAAAACTACTGGTTCGTTTGTCACGAATAAAGCCAGGGCAACAAAGAAAGCACTGAAGTCTTACGCTGGTGTTACTTATACTAGTAGCCAAACTGTAAACGGTGTTGTTGACTCAATCACCCTTGCAAACTTGTATGAGACTATTTCTCCAGCAACAAAAGACGAAGCAGCTGGTACTGCAATTGCTGATTGTAACGATAAGGGTGTATGTGATGCTAAAGTCTATAAACTTATCAAGTAATTAACTACGAGAGTAATTCGATTAACAATAAAACACAGTCAATTTGTATTGATTATTTATAACGGAGTGAGTAGTAAAAGCTACTCACTCTCTTTCATTTATAACTAATGGTGCAATGATTTCTGATTTCGCTTTAACTAATTCTGCCAGCAGTTGGCAACAGCAAGCATCTCAATGTGTAATCCAAGGTGATTATTATAAAGCTGCTAATTTTTATGAACAAGCAATTGAAGTAGAACCCGATGTTAAATCCCACTACTGGTATTTAGGATTGATATTGCTGCTACAGGGAAAAGAAGTAGAAGCCCAGACAACTTGGGCTTTGGTGATGATGGAAGGCTCGCCGGAACAAGTTGAACTTTGGTGCGATGAATTGATAAAGGTGCTCGAAGCTGAAGCGCAAAGGCGTGTGGCACAAGAGGATAATTCTATTGCTTATTTACTAAGGCAACATATACGAGAAATTCAGCCAGGGGAAATCAATAATTTATTATGTCTAATTCAGATTGCTATAAAGTTAGAAACATTTACTGGAGACGATTTAGCTGATTGGGAAGTCATTGAGCTTTTAAATTCACAGAAATTAGAAGCAGTAGATATTAATCTATTAATGCAAACACTACAGAAAATTCTGGATTACGATTCACAAAACGACTCATCCCTAGAATTTGCTAAAGTTTGCTTGCCTTATCTAGGTCATTCATATAAATATTTTGCCGTTATATTAGTAGCAGCAATCAATTTAGCTTATTCTCAAGGAAAACCAACACTAGCAATAAAGCTTGCACAAATATGCTGTCAAATAAATGCTGAAGATACAGAATTATTAAGGCATTTAACCGTCTTTTATGAAAAGTCTGGTGATTATACTAAAGCAATAGAAACTGCTAAGGTATGCTACTCATTATTAGAAAATGAAACAGTGGCAGGTAAAGTATATGGCAACCATTTACTTTTAAAAACTCTCATAAATGCTGGAGCATACTGGCAAGAAGCGAATAAATTTTTACAACGACAAGAAAGTCTTCTTGATTCACTAATCGAAGAACAGCCAATTTTAGATGATGGTGCAGAAATTTCGCGGGTACTACTCTCAACATTCTTTTTTCCCTACTTTCAAGATAATCCCCAGAGATACCGCAAAATACAAAATCAGGTAGCAGCTTTATGTCAAAAAAATCTTCAAAATTATGCCGAAGAAGCACAATGGTATCAACAGCGGCAAGAATTACTACCAAAAACAGAAAATTCTAGTAGATGCTTGAAGATTGGCTACATTTCTCACTGTTTTAGACAACATTCGGTTGGTTGGTTAGCACGATGGTTGTTTGAATACCATAATCGCGATCGCTTTGAATTATACGGCTATTTGGTAAGTTCGCAACAAAAAGGAGATCCGTTGCAAGAATGGTATGCTAGCCAGTTTAAAACTGTCCGCAGGATGGGTACAGAAACCCAAGAAATTGCCGAAAAAATATATCAAGATGAAATTGATATTTTAATTGATTTAGATAGCTTAACCTTGGATATTAGCTGTGAAGTCATGGCATTAAAACCTGCTAAAATTCAAGCTACTTGGTTGGGTTGGGATGCATCAGGAATTCCAGCAATTGATTATTTCATCGCCGATCCTTATGTACTCCCGGATGATGCGGATAATTATTACTCGGAGAAAATTTGGCGTTTACCTCAAACTTATATAGCCGTAGATGGTTTTGAAGTAGGAATACCAACTTTACGCCGGGAAGAACTGGAAATTCCTAACGATGCCATAATTTATCTTAGCGCCCAAAGCGGCTGCAAGCGACATCCCGATACAGTACGGCTACAAATGAGGATTTTGAAAGATATTCCCAATAGTTACTTACTAATTAAAGGATTAGCCGAAGAAGAAGCCATTCAAACCTTTTTTAATCAGATTGCACATCAAGAGGGAGTAGATAGCAACCGCTTACGATTCTTGCCTATGGTTTCCTTAGAAGCAATACATCGAGCCAATTTAGCAGTAGCGGATGTTGTATTAGATACTTATCCTTACAATGGCGCAACAACAACTTTAGAAACTTTGTGGATGGGAATTCCTTTAGTTACAAAAGTTGGAGAACAATTCGCGGCTCGTAACAGCTATACCATGATGATGAATGCTGGTATTGAAGAAGGTATTTCTTGGACGGATGAAGAATATATACAATGGGGTATTCGTTTGGGTAAAGATGCCAAATTAAGACAAGAAATTGCTTGGAAACTGAAGCAGTCGCGACAAACTGCACCCCTTTGGAATGGAAAGCAATTTACCCGCGAAATGGAGAAAGCTTACGAACAAATGTGGATAAATTACATTAGCGCTAAGTAGTAATAAAAACCCGGTTTGTTGAAAAAAACCGGGTTGATAAGAACAAATTTTACTGGTTCCCATGAATCCAGATGACCTATTTAGGGTTTGCTGAAAAAGTTTTTTTGACAAGGGCAGGGGGCAGGGAGCAGGGAGCAGGGGGAAAACAAGATTATATTTCCTCGTAAGTTGACTAAAAGTGCAAAGATTCTAAGCCAGCAGGTATCATAACCTTGCACTCTT
>JBHJJJ010000140.1:0-24827 GCA_050042755.1 Rivularia sp. (in: cyanobacteria) | reverse complement strand
CCCCTCTCCCCATCTCCTAATCTTGACCGTACTCTTGTTCCCTCGCCAAAGCAATCTCGGCGCGGACACATTCTCTACCTAGATAAGCCGCGTGATCGAACATGGTTATCGGGCAGGGTTGAACTTCTTCAAAAATCTTGACACATAATTCCTTTGCCGTTCTGCCAGAATATATAGTTGTGTGAGTTCGTTCTAACTTTCCTTTGGCAGGAATCACCTTTCCCGTTTCTGGATCGACGGCTAAACCTCGCTCATCAATGATGTTAGTAAAATGTTTGGCAAAAATTAATCCAACTTCGCGGTCTATGTAAATAATAAAATATCCGGCAGGGTCTAAATCGATATATCTTTGAGAAAGTTTGTCATCAATTGCCTTTAAATTGTCAAGTAAATTCATAATTACTTAAAAAAAACTAAAGTTTTAAGGGTTTTCACAGACCTAGAATAAGTTTAATTCTTTCTTTTACTTTTTTTTAGAGAATAGGCAATAGTGACCACCAGTTTTATAAATTTAAAGAAGGAAAATTCCTAACTGCTCACTCCTCACCGTTAACTCCTAACTCCTCACTCCTAACTCCGTGAGCTCCGTGAGCTCCGTGAGCTCCGTGAGCTCCTAACTGTTAATCCCGAATTACAAAAGGAATCTCCTGATTAATTGCTTCAATTTCCTGTTGTTCGAGTTGATTTACCTCGCTGATATAGCGACGGAGTATTTGTCCCAAACGATTGTTGTAAAAGCGGTGTAAGCTGTAATTTTGAGTAGCGGGAAAACCGCGACGTTTTTTATGTCGTCCACCAGCACCGGGATCGAACACTTGGATATTATTTTCAATTGCCCATTCGATAGGTGAATAATAGCAAGCGTCAAAGTGGAGACAGTCTATTTCTTGGAAACTACCCCAGTAACGACCATACATTTTATCGTCTTTGTATAAACAAAAAGACATTCCCACGGGTTGGGTATTATCTTGTTCGCTATAAGCGGCGAAAAACACTACTCGATGACGATAGTTTTCGTATAGCGATTCAAAAAACTGTTTTGTGAGATATTTGCTACCCCACCAACCGAATTTATCGCAGGTATCAGTATAAAAATCGTACATCAAAGGAAACAACTCCTTGGGAATATCATCTCCAGAGAGTGCTTTGAATTGCAACCCAGCTTTGGCAACAGCTTTTCGTTCGCGTTTTATATTGCGACGCTGGTTGGCGTTAAATGCACCTAAATAATCATCAAAAGTTGTAAAGCCTTGATTTTGCCAAACATAGTTATGGTGCAGCCACGCTGTAAAACCCTGGCGTTCTAATATTGGACGAAAATCGGGATCTACATACAAAAAATTGCAGCCACTAATACGCTGCTTTTTGCAAAAAGAATCTATTTCCCGCACCAAATACGAAGTTATTTCATCTTCATCTTCTCCTGGCGCAATTAAAAATCGATAACCTTCCGCCGGTGTAAACGGTGACATTCCAAGCATCTTGGGGTAATATTCCACCCCAATACGATAAGCTAAATCAGCCCACTGATGGTCAAAGACAAATTCTCCATAACTATGTGCTTTGATATAAAGTGGAGCAACCCCAATTAGCGTTCTATCTCGCCACAGCGTCAAGTGATTCGGTAGCCAACCACTTTGGGCAGTAGCGCAATGAGTTGCTTCAAGATTGTTCAACCAATCCCATTCAAAAAAAGGAGTCTGAAGTGGAACAGCCAAAGCATTCCAAGCATCTGACGGTACGGAGGCAACTGTATTTATCCAATTGAGAGAATAGCTCGGCTTAATTTTTTCCACCATCGGATTTGAACACACAAAACTTAGCAAAAGCTTTACTTAGCGTAATCTAATCTGGGAATTGTTGCAGACAATAATCAAAAAAACTTCCTGTTTTGAGGTGAAAACTTTCATCAGTTGCAAATGTGAAGATTGTTGAGCGAGAAATCCCGAAGCAAGGAAAGCGAGTAGAAGCATCTTCACCTGCCAAAGTCAAGAGACCTATAATAAGCCTTTATAAAATTAATTAAATCTAATTTTAGAAGATTAGCTACCAATTTGAGCCACCATTAATTCCCAAGTGTGCTATACCCAAGATAGTCAAGGGCTCCCATAAGAATTTTTTCTTCTAAAAAAATTCTTATGGGTGCCCGTCAAGTGTTCCAATGCTGCACGAATCTCAACTTTTCCTGCCAGCGTTTCAAAAACCAGTATAGGTTTAAAATCCGGTCTTGCTTGCCAAAATATCGCTCCTGTAGCCGTTGAAACATTCTCAGGGTTCAATTTGCTGTTGAAAGAAGCGTAATTCTGGATTTAACTTATCGGAATCGGAAATAACAAGATTAGCTGGTTGGGGTGATTTATCATTATATTTTTGATGTTGCAGCCGGTCAAGGGTTCCCTGACAAATTTTTTTCTCCTAAAAAAAATCTCATGGGTGCCCGTCAGGATGCGATACAGTTAAAGTTGTATCCCATGAGTGTAAAGTTCCTGCACCGAATAAAACAGCGTAACTCGGCAGAAATTTGTGTTTCCAGGTGTGTTTTATCAGTTTTTGATCCGAATCCAAGGGTATATCGGGTAAAATCTGCTATTTAACTATCTGCACTCATTGCCAAAATCACCGTGCAATGAAAAAAAGACTATTGACCAAAAAAAATTTTAGATTTTACCCAACAGGATTTTGGATTATAAATGGTTGAGGGGCCCACTATTTCAACTATGGAAATAATCCTGCGGATGTCAAGCACGGACACGCTGCGAAGACTGTTAATCAAAAATCCGCAAGCCCCTAAATTTATATATGGGGACAATCTAAATATGTCCTATCGGACACGCTGAACGCTAACGTAAATCCAAAATCCAAAATTGATATGACAGAATGAAAATTTTTGAGCGAGAGCGATCTTGATATTTACAAACCTGCTAATACCAATAAGTCTAAACAAATATAGAGGATATTCATTTCGTGCAATTTACTTTATTAAATGTAATAAATTCCAAAGTGTCTGAAAAGCAATACTTAAACGAGAACCGCGACATCACAAATAATGCTCTTACCGCGAAATTTGCACATATCATAATTGGTTCAATAATTATCGTCATAGTGCAAGTTATCGCATTGTAACAAAGAATGATCAATTACCATATTTCTTCGGGAGGCGCTTAACATTGATTTGCCTAGGGATACATTACAACGCCGTCAGAGGCGGGTAAATATCAATTATCAAACTCTAAAAGCCCGTATTCCGAAGGTAAAAGTTTGTATCTCGCGCTTCTTTTTAGTTCGCAACAATTTAATAACTTGATTATTAGGATTAATGAACTTAATAATATAAGTATATTAACTTGTTAAATAACTTTTTTTGCTGTTTTGGTTTGCAAATGCGTATCAGAGAATGTCAATGGTGAATTTTCGTCAATCATCATTTCGCCGAATTCTAGTATCAAGAATATTATTGCTATCAGTACCAATATTATTGATCGGTGAGTTTGTCGGCTACAAGAAAGCACGTTCTAGCTTAATAGACAGTGCCCGTCAGAATTTAACCGAAAGTGCCATTATTAAAGGAGAGAACATTGTAGATACTATTGATGTAGTCAAAAGCAACTTGTTAATTACTTCCCAAACAACGGTTCTTCAATCGGGTAAGCCCCTTTTAGTCGAACAATTTGTGAGGAGATTAGCCCAAGAATTACCCAGACAAATCAAGTGTATTCAACTAACAAATCCCGATACTGGTAACATTATTACCGGCAGTTGTGGTAACAAATTAACTAATTTGAATAATTTTTCTTTTTCTCAAACAAAAGTTCATATTCAACCTATCTTACCTGCCAAATCGAAAATAAATGATTTAAATAATCAGCCTTTAAACTTAGAGCTTATCTTGTCTTCTCCCGTCTACGATACTCAAGGTAAATTGCGTTATACCTTAAGTATGCAGTCGCAACTATTGCACGGAAAAATCAAAGAAACTCCTGGGTTTTTTAGAGGTTCTACGGTCGTAATTGCAGAAAACGGGACTATCTTAGCACATCCGATTTTTCAACGAGTAGGTACAAATATTACCGAACATGCAAATGGGAAAAAACTGCTTTCTATTCTAGGAAATGCCACATCCGGAAGTAAAGAATCTTTAGATTTGTTTTTAGAAGCAGAAGGGGAGCAGTTACTTGCTGGATATACGACTATTAGTAGTCCAATTGAAGATGGGGAAGAAAAATGGGTAATTTTAGCTGTTACCAGTTTGGATAATGCACTACATGGCTTAAGAGAAATCCAGCTAATTTTGTTTATATTAACAATTGGCTTGATTAGTGCGACTTTATTGGCATCGCTCTATGTGGCTCGTTATTTAGCGTATCCTATAGAACAATTGCGCGATTATGCTTTGAATCTCCACTCCCACCATACAACTTCAGCAGTTCCCCACAATTTCAAAATTCGGGAGTTTAATCAACTAGGGCAAGCACTCTCACAAATGGTTGAAAGACTTAAAACATGTGCTGATGAATTGGAAATTGCTTGGAAGGATGCAAAAACAGCCAATCAAAGTAAAAGTCATTTTTTAGCTACCACTTCCCATGAATTGAGAAATCCCTTAAACATCATTATCAATTCCATACGCTTAGTTCGAGATGACTTGTGCGACGATAGAGAAGAGGAAAAAGAGTTTCTCAAACGTGCAGATGAAACTGCTATTCATTTGTTAGGTATTATTAACGACTTACTTGATATTTCTAGAATAGAAGCGGGTAAGTTTTCAGTTGTAATGAAACCAATTGACCTCCGCCTAGTTATCAAAGACGTAATTACTTTACAATCGGTTAATATTCAACAAAAAGGTTTACAGTTCAATATTCCCGACTTAAAGGAGCAAATTCGAGTTAATGCCGATACGGCGAAGCTCAAGCAAGTATTGATCAACGTCGTTGGTAACGCAACAAAGTTTACCGACGCAGGAAGCATTACCATAACCACAGAAATTCAACATCACCACAGTAAATATTGGGTCACTGTTGCTGTAAAAGATACAGGTATAGGCATCGATACTGACCAACAACAAAAACTATTCCGCCCCTTCGTAATGCTTGATGGCAGCACCACGCGTAAGTATGAGGGTACGGGGTTGGGACTAGCTATTTCACGTAACTTAATCGAATTGATGGGAGGTACGATAACTCTTGAAAGTTCTGGACTTGAACAAGGTACAACGGTTAAAATTACTTTGCCTTTAATCGATAGCGAACATCCATTTACAGCCTCAACTAAAATTGATTCTGGAGATGAGAATATTCACGGGAATAAGAAACAAGCACAAGTCACCTTTCAAAGAAACTCAAATTAGGCAATATATTTTTAATTCTTTAGAGACGTTGCCGGGAGCAACGTCTCTGTATCTCCACGATTTCTATGGAGAGGAATGAGGTGATATTTCTGGCTTCTAACAATCCCGCTTTCCGTAAGTACTATAAAAGAGAAATAGGTTTACCTCCTGTTTCCAAAGATTGGGTAAGAGCGGTTAAAATCTCCACTAACTCCGTACCTACCCCACCATTAGATATTGCTGAGGGAGTATTTTGCACGATGCATTCAATAAAGCTGTTACAAACTCGTTGTAACGGTTCGCCTTTTTCGATTTCTACCACTTTTCGTTGTTGATTTACGGGGATAAAGCGATTTTCTTGACGTTCAAACTCACCCTGTATTAACGTCAATGGTGCCTCAGATAACATTTCATCAAAAATTAAGCTGCCGCGACTACCTACAACTCCCAAACGTCGCTGTTTATCAGCATTAAGCCAGCATAAATGAATGAATACTTGAAAACCACAAGGATATGTTAGAGTAACCCAGACTAAATCCGATAGGGCATGGGAAGAAGTTGATTTCTCTTCGGGTGTTGTTTGCAACCAAACCTTCCCCGTTGCTTGAGCAACAATCGGCGAGCACCCCAACCAGGCATTGAAGATGGCAATATCGTGAATGGCTAAATCCCATAGTGCATCAACATCGTGGCGTACTGGCCCCAAATGAGTGCGTGTCGCATAACCGTAGCGTAAATCTCCCACGGCACCCGCTTGCAATACTGCTTGTCCTTTTTCTACCGCCGGATGAAATAAATAGGTATGATCTACCATTAATATCAATTGCTGTTTGTCTGCCAACTCGCATAATTGCCGGCATTCTGAGGGATTGAGAGTTAGAGGTTTTTCGGCTAAAACATGGCACCCCCAGTTCAAAGCATCAACAATTAAGGAGTAGTGAGTGACTGCTGGAGTAGCAATTACTACTGCATCTAATTGAGATAATTGCTGTAATTTCTGCCATTCAGTAGTTAATAAAACATTATCCTCTAAGTCATATTGCTGCTTTACCTTCGCCAAACATTCAGAATTTGGATCTACCACCGCTACGACTTCAACAATAGGATGCGCTAAAAAATTTCGCAGTAAATGAACTCCCCAGCGTCCAACCCCAACTACAGCAACTTTTATTGAATTTGTCATTAGTTATTAGTTATTTTTTATCACTCATTTGTCATTAGTTATACAATAAAAAAATAAAATCTTTATTAGAGTACTTCAGTACTACAATAAAGATAAAGATATCGTATTTTATAGAACCAATCCAAAATCAACAATTGAATCAGAACTTTACAATCAATAGCTTATTAAAGACTCGATTGAGTTCAGGGTTTTTGCGGAGATTCTATTGCCATAAAAGCCACTTTCGCAGCAGCTTGCTCGGCAGCTTTGATAGAACGGCCTTTACCTGAACCTAATTTTTGATCGTGCAGCCAAACCTCAGCCATGAAGCGTTCTTGATTATGTGTTGGTGGAGTGAGTTGAGTGACGCGATATTCGGGCAAAGTTTTATATTTTCCTTGAGTCCATTCTTGTAAAGCAGCTTTATAATTTTGTCTTGCAGGATCGGATCTAATTTCTGCCGCCAGTTGTTTGAAGTGAGGATCGAGCCAAGGGCGAATCAATTCTAAATTATTAGTACTCAGATAAAGGGCACCTAAAATCGCTTCAAAAGCATCCGCCAATCTAGACTCTTGCCCTGCTTTATCTCCATAAGCACTACCAGCAACCAATAAATGTAGTTCCAAACCGTAGGAACCAGCTAATTGAGCGAGAATGCGATCGCTTACCAGTACAGAACGAATTGCAGCAAAATCACCTACGCGAGCATCATGAAAATTTTCCCATAGAACAAGAGCAGCAACCAGACGCACCACCGCATCCCCAACAAATTCAAGTTGTTCGTAATTTGCCGACTCAGAAATAGATGGATGAGTCAGCGCTAAGTCAAGCAATTCCCATTTCAAAGGTGAAGAAGCTGATAAACCTAGCTTTTTGACCAAACTTTCAAGTTGTCGTTGACGACGCGGATAAATAACAGACATTAATTAAGGTAAAAAGTAAAAGGTAAAAGGTTAGAATTCTATCTCCCCATCCCCCCATCCCCCCATCTCCCATGCCAAAAAAAAGGGGGGAGAGAGTCGGACATAAGCCGGGTTCTGTTCTAGAAATGCCGCAAATTTACTTTCCGACATTGCTAGGGCAATAATCTATCTGGGACGCTTGTTACCAAACGCCTCAAGCGGCTCTCATAAAGCGGAACTGGAAAAAGACCAACCATAGTTCCTCTCGCCTTGCTTCCAACCGGGGTTTACCGAGCCAGCGCCTCTCGACGCTGCTGGTGAGCTCTTACCTCACCTTTGCACCCTTACCTTTTTCAATTATCAATTATCAATTATCAATAATCAGTTTTATTCATTGATAATTGTTCATTGTTCATTGTTCATTGAAAAAGGCGGTATTTTTCTGTGGCACTATCCTCACGCTCGCACGCACTGGGCGTTACCCAGCAAGTTTGGTCTTTCGGAAGCCCGGACTTTCCTCAAATTAGTTTTGTTGAAACTAATCTGTAATCGCCTCGCCGACTCTCTCCTAATATTCTAGTTTAGCCTTGGATGATTTTAAGATGCTCTCTTTTTATTCCAAGGTAGGGCATAGCTCCAAGGAAGCTTTCTAACGCTAAAAGGACAATTAATAATGGACATGGGAGGTATATTTTGACCTGGTACCAAACCCACGCGCACTTCTGAAAATCGCAGCACTAATTGAAGAGAAAATCCTATTTGTTCTCTTCTGCTCATAAATTTTTTGTATAATTTTCTAAATTTTTTGTTCGGACTAGCTTTAAGTCCAGCTATATCAACTAAAGCTTTTTCTGCTTGATATGTTCCGGTTTCTTGATCTCGCTTAAATACGTCTTCAGCGGTAAAACCCTGTACGAGGGTTTGATTCGGAGCAATTAGGCCAGGACTTTGGGGTACACCTAAATCCCGGGACACATCTGGTGATTTACGAATTATTCTACGCGATACATTTTTATGGTTTTCAGCCAAAGAACAGTTATCCCAGTCAACATATACGGCAACATTATCCGATTTATTGGTAAGGATGAGTAATAAATCCTTTAAACCATCAATATCGTAACAAGCCTTAAGTTTAAAAGCTATAGAAACCTTATCATCTAGTTCTTGTTCTTTTAATTGCTTGTCAACAGCTGCCTTATCAAAAGCAAACTTTATTTGTTCGTCGATTGATTCGATCATTAAGTTTAAAATATAACTGACACCGATGATATAGAGTGTCAGCACAAGTAAGTTCGGATTCGTCTGTTGTTGCATTTATCTAAATGTAACCCCCTAAGATTGTCGCTCACGTCGAACATCTTTAAGAGTGGCAGGACTTTCAAGCCAACCACTTCGTCTGAAAAACAATAATAAACCAACCGCGATCGACACCATTGCCATCACGCATAACCAGAAGCCCCAAGGCGTTTTCACTCCGGGCATATATTCAAAATTCATCCCATATAACCCAGCAATAAAGGTTAAGGGTAGGAAAATCCACGAAAACACTGTTAGCAACTTCATGATTTCATTCATTCGGTTACTTACCGCAGAAAGATACACGTCCATTAACCCCGATGCAAGTTCCCGATAAGTTTCTACCATATCCATCACTTGCACTGCATGATCGTAACAATCTCTTAGGTAAATTCTCACCTCCTCAGTGATGAGTTCGTTACTATCTCTAATCAAAGAATTGATCGCACTACGCTGCGGCCATATAGCGCGACGTAATTGTAACAATTCTCGCCTTATTCTATAAATTTTTTGCAGTGTTTTTCGAGTCGGATTTACTATTACTTCCTCCTCTAAACCTTCAATGCGTTCGCCATAATCTTCTAATACGGGGAAAAACCCATCGATGATTGCATCTAAAAGCGCGTAAGCTAAATAATCAGCTCCCTGCTTGCGGATGATACCTTTATTGTTGCTAATTCTCAAGCGTACTGGACCAAAGCAGTCAAGTGTAGGTTCTTCTTGAACCGTCAACAGATAATTCTTTCCTAGAACAAAACTTACCTGTTCGCTGTGAAAACCATTGTTATTTTCTGTTGGCATCACCATCCGGGAAATAATCACTAATTGGTCTTCATAATCTTCTATTTTCGGACGTTCTGGAACATTTACCACATCTTCGAGAACTAGAGGATGTAGTTCAAAAACTTTGCCAATTTCTTGCAAAATAATTGTGTTACCCAAACCTTGTACATCTACCCAAGAAACCGATTCAGTATCCAGATAATTAGCGCAGTCCTCTGGGATACTAATTTTTTTGGGAGTGACTTGATTTTGATTGTAATCAATTAAGCTAACCTTGGTTTCTGCCGCATCCTTATCAATATTGAGAGTTCCCGGTATCGTTCCCGGATGGTGATAGAAATCTTCTTCGTACTGGGGAATTACTTGAGGTGTTGGACGAAATAATTTTTTGATCATGCACTTTGACCCGATTTATAAATATCATGAATCATGATTTCTTAATATTTCTCCCACTGGATGGCGGGTAAAAAGCTTACCATATAAGAAATGCATTGTTTTTTTTTACCTGCATACCTCACGGACCAATATTAACTCATAATGACACCGAGATAATCAAAAAGCAGTTTGTCTATAAAAGAAAAAACTGTTTGAACAATATTTATTGTCCGGAAGTTAAAGGTTGAAAGTTGGGAGTTATGAATTACAAATTCTATCTCCTATCCCCATTCCCCATCAAAAAATTTCCCCAAAACCACGTTTTTTAATAATCTTCCTTTTTCTAAAAGGAGGATTCAAAATCCCGAGAGACTTGAGTTTTACAATTTCCAAATTGTAGTTTAACCCACCATTAATATCATGTCCGGTTAAACAGTTATCATATCTGTAGAACTGAGTAATAAGTAATAAGTAATCGCTCTGGGTTATATAGTCAGGACTTACGCAGCAATAACGAAAAGTATAGTGTTCCAGACATTTTAGATCCCCCCAACCCCCCGATGAATTGGGGGGCTTGCGTAAGTCCTAATAGTAAGTAATTAACCGGACTTGATATAAAAGGGTGAGCTTTACTTAAACTTCTGTAAAAAAAGCGTGCTGGTTTCGCTTTTGCAATATAACTATACGAAAAAAAATATTTTATAACATTAAATAACTGAGCAAAAGTTGACTTTTTATATATTCCAATCTGAAAAATAGTTGAAAATAGATTAACCAAGATATTTTTGTAAACATATTTACTATAGTCATGGATAAATATGACTATAGTCATGTTGAAAATTTATCTAGCTATCTATGATATTGATAAGATAATTTACTTAACTTACAAAAATTTTGATGTTATGCATTTCAACTCAACAGCTTCTTCATCTATCCGTCGTGCTATACGTTATGTAGAATGGTTGATTTTAATTGTATATTTATTACTTTTTTTATTAAGTCGTAATAGAACTAATTATCAAAATTTACCAATACCGACTTATGTTACATTTACTCAATTAACTGTTTTAACAGGTTTGAGCTTCATATATCCAATTAATCGTCCTATCCTCCAAAAACGAGCTTATATTATTTTAGAAATATTCGCAGTCATCATTCCTAAAGCGATAGGCGTTGATTTTGAACTAATTCTATTTCTGACACTCGCTAAAAGCTGTTTCTTGTTGAAGCGTCAAGAAGTCATTTTAATTACAGTTTTTTCCGGAATTGCCTGGGCTATTGCTACAGCTTTTAGTGTACCTATAATATTAGAATTTAATCGCGCTAACTTAACTCCACTTATTGCAGAATTAAATAATACTAGCTTCATTACTCGTAGAGTAGTAATTGGTGAAATTGGCAACTATCTTACAGCAAGTGTATTTGTACTTTTATTAGGTTTTGTTGTAGTAGCAGAACAAAAAAGCCGTCAAAAAGCAGAAGCATTAACCCAACAGGTAGAATCCTTAGCTGCAAGTTTAGAGCGTAGTCGTATTGCTCGTGAAATTCATGATTCTTTAGGTCATTCTTTGACTACATTAGATATACAGTTAGAACTCGCTCAAAGATTGTATGAGAAAGACTCACAAAAAGCGGTTAATTCCTTAAATATTGCAAAAGATTTATCGAGTGAATGTTTAACAAAAGTCAGAAATTCCGTACAGTCGATACGCCAAATGAATTTTAATCTTAATCAAGCTTTGGCGACTTTAGTTGAGCAAGTTGAACGAAATCAATCATTTGTAATTGATTTAAATTCAGAATTTCCACAATTACCAAGTCAAACCAGTCACCAACTATATTGTATTGTCCAAGAAGCAGTTACCAATATTCAAAAACACGCTCGTGCTAAAGTTGTGAATATAAAAGGCTATCAAAATATTGAAGGAATTATTTTAGAAATCGTAGATGATGGTCGAGGTTTTGAAGTTAACGCACATCATACAGGTTTTGGTTTACGGGGAATGCAGGAAAGAGTGCAAATTTTAGGAGGAGAAATTCAAGTTAAAAGTACTTTTAATGAAGGTACTCAAATTCGAGTTTGGATTCCGGCTTGAGGGAGAGGGGGGAGAAAATTATTAAATCTTAACTTCTCTTTAACAACTAACTCTTAACGGAATAAAGTTTAGCTACCATTTCGGCACGAGAGGAAACTTCAAGTTTACGAAACTTTCTTTTTAAAGCTTGTTTGACAGAATTTTCTTGAATCCATAAATATGCACCGATTTGAGCATTAGTTAAACCTTGTGCGACTAATTCAGCAATTTGAATTTCTCGCGGTGTTAACCGATTAATATCTAACTCAATTTTTTTTGTTTGCGATTTTATTGTTGTTAACCAAGTTGATAAATGCAAGCAAACAGCACTTAAGTCAGCTAAATCCCGAGTATTAAAAGCAGAAGATTCTCGCGTGCGGGTAAAACCGATCCCACCAATCAACTTTCCATTACCGATTATAGGGCCAGCCATGACGTGTCCGTGGTCGAAGCGCGGACAAAATATGTTCCATTTTCCAGGTTGTAACACCACTTCTTCATGCACTGGAGCGTGATGTTCGATCAAATACCGCAAAACAGGATTATATTCTACAGATATTGCTAATTCGACAATGGCTGATTTCTTTTTGTGAGGAAGCCTATCGAAAAAAAATAATCCCCGACGTTTTGCATCAAAATACTTGCCAAGTTGAACCATAACGTTTCCTCGCAATTGCTGTTCGTTGCGAGTTAGGGCTATTTCCTCAAATATCAATAGCAAAGTATTCGCCATCATCAGAGTTTAGATTTGCAATAAAAGTTTTATGATTGCACTTGATACAAACTGTACCCGAAAGAGGACTAGGCTTAGTCATAATTTAATTTTAATTTATATCTATCACCGCACTCTGATAATTTCTAAAACGTTTAAGAAAGCGCGGCGATAAGCCCGTAATGGGCATGTGTGAAGCGATCGCAACTACAAACTAACCATAATTTAATCAGGAATCAGAAAATGTCAAATTACGTTCATCCAGAAGTAATTGTAGATACTCAGTGGCTTGACGAGCACTTAAATGATGAGAAGGTTCGTATAGTTGAAGTCGCTGTAAATCCCCAAGCAATCCCCACCGAAGTGATTCCCCGAGCAGTTATGTGGAATCCATTCACCGATTTAATGCTTCCCGATCGTAAAGTTAATTTTGAGAAAGCCAACATTGAAAAATTACTTGGTCGTTCTGGTATCGAAAATGACTCTACAATAATTGTTTACGGTGAACTTGCTGCTGTAGGAGGATGGATTTTTTGGTTGTTGAAAGTTTTTGGTCATCAAGATGTCAGAATTCTTAATGGTAGTCGCAACAAATGGATAGCAGAAAAACGCCCCCTGGCACAAATAAAAACTGTTGCGACTCCGACTCAATATTCCGCTCAACAACCAGATGCTAATTTACGAGCGTTATATGAAGAAGTTCGCAACTCTATTGAGCAAACAGATAGCGTAATCTTAGATGTAAGAACCCCTGAAGAATATAGCGGCAAATGGTTTTACGACAAACCTCCAGAAAACAACGAACGTACCGGACATATTACAAGTGCAGTACACGTTTCTTATGAGTCGTCATTGAATGAGGATGGGACTTTAAAACCGATAGAAGAATTACGCAAAATTTACGAAAGTAAAGGTATTACAGCAGACAAAAAAATTATTCCCTATTGTGCCGTTGGTGCGCGATCGGCACACACTTGGTTTGTCTTAAAGTATTTATTAGGCTATCCAAATGTACGTAATTATGATGGTTCCTGGAGTGAATGGAGCCGAAGTTCTGATGCTCCGATTGAGAAAGAAGGAAATAGCTCACGGAGTTAGGAGTTAGGAGTTGGGAGTTAGGAGTTGGGAGTTGGGAGTTGGGAGTTGGGAGTTGGGATTTGGGAGTTGAAATTTTGAAACTATTTATTTTTTCAATGCTCTATGCCCAAACATTTATATGTAACAAAACTATACACATCGGGAACAAGATTTTAAAACTGCCATACTAAAAAAACAGCATCTCCAAAATTTAATAATATGATGATTCGGCTGTTGTTAGCAGATGACCAACCGTTATTTCGCCAAGGATTAGCATCCTTACTGTTGTTAGAAGAAGATATCGAAATTGTCGGGCAAGCTAATCACGGCAATGAAGCTATTTCCCTCACCCAACAATTACAACCTGATGTAATTCTGATGGATGTGCGGATGCCTATATGTGATGGAGTCGCAGCAACCCGCGAAATTCACCAAAAGTTCCCTTGGATTAAAATTCTAGTACTGACGACTTTCGATGAAGATGAATATATTTGGCAGTCTTTACAAGCTGGCGCACTGGGTTATCTGCTCAAAAATACTCCTGCTCCTCAATTAGCTGCAGCAATTCATGCAATACATCAAGGTCATTCTCAATTAGGTCCTACTATTGCTCCAAAAGTCTTTGCCCAGTTACGCCCCCCAATTCCCGTTAAAGAAAACAATATTGAGCACAACTTAACGGAAAGAGAGTTGGAAGTATTGACTTTAATATCTCAAGGAAAAAGTAATCGAGAAATTTCCAAAAGTTTGTATCTTAGTGAAGGAACTGTAAAAAACTACGTTACCCAAATTTTAGGGCGGCTCGGGTTAAGAGATAGAACCCAAGCCGCCCTGTGGGCTAAAGAAAATTTGGTGATGTAGGAAGTTGATAGTTGATAGTTGGTTGATGGTTGATGGTTGTTAGTTGATAGTTGTTAGTTGATAGTTGTTAGTTGATGGTTGTTTGTTGATTATTGTGATGATTCCTAACCACTAACCACCAACCACTAACCACCAACCACTAACTACCAACCACTAACCACCAACCACTAACTACTAACCACCAACCACTAACAACCAACCTTTATTACATCATTCCCATTCCACCCATTCCAGGCATACCCATGCCGCCCATGCCGCCCATGCCACCCATGCCGCCCATGCCGCCCATGTCGGGGGCACCAGCAGCAGCTTTAGGTTCTGGTTTTTCTACTACCAAGGCTTCGGTAGTTAGTACCATTCCGGCAATGGAGCCAGCGTTTTGTAAGGAGGAACGCACTACTTTGGCGGGATCGATAATTCCGACGGAAATTAAGTCTTCAAACTCCCCGGTAGCTGCGTTGTAACCAATGTTGAATTCAGTATCTTTGACTCTAGAGACAATAACAGAACCTTCTACACCGGCATTATCGGCAATTTGACGTAATGGAGCTGCTAGCGATCGCGCTACGATGTCGGCACCAATTTTTTCTTCTTCATTGAGGGTATTTTTGACTTCCTCTACTTTTTTAGTTAGGTGAATCAAGGTAGTACCGCCACCGGGAACGATGCCTTCTTCTACGGCTGCTTTAGTTGCATTTAATGCATCTTCAATCCGTAATTTCCGGTCTTTTAACTCGGTTTCGGTTGCCGCACCAACTTTAATTACAGCAACGCCACCAGCTAATTTAGCGATACGTTCTTGTAATTTCTCTTTGTCGTATTCGGAGTCAGTTTCTGCAAGCTGTTTGCGAATTTGACCAATGCGTTTTTCCACATCAGCTTTCAAGTCACCAGCAGCAACGATGGTGGTGTTTTCTTTGTCAATCTCGATTTTACGAGCGGTTCCTAACATTTCCAAAGTTACGGTATCTAAGCTCAAACCGATTTCTTCGGAAATCATTTGTCCGCCGGTAAGAATCGCAATATCTTGTAACATTGCTTTACGACGTTCGCCAAAACCAGGGGCTTTGATAGCACAAACTCCTAATACACCTCTAGCTTTGTTTACCACTAAAGTGGCTAAAGCTTCACCTTCAACATCTTCAGCGATAATTAATAAAGGTTGACCGCCACGAGCAACTTTTTCTAAAACTGGCACTAAATCCTGAATATTGCTGATTTTCTTATCAGTAATCAAGATGCGGGCATTTTCAAATTCTACTGTCATCCGGTCGTTGTTGGTGATGAAGTAAGGAGAACTATATCCCCGATCGATCTGCATCCCTTCTACAACTTCCAATTCGGTAGATAGAGATTTAGATTCTTCAACGGTAATTACACCGTCTTTAGTAACCTTCTCCATTGCCTCAGCAATCATGCTACCGACTTCTTCATCGTTACCAGCAGATACAGTTGCAACGCTGGCGATCGCACTTCCTTCTACTGGCTTAGTAATCTTGGTGATTTCCTGCACCAGGGCTTCGATAGTTTTATCGATACCGCGCTTTAAACTCATGGGGTTGGAACCAGCAGCAACGTTTTTCAAACCCTCGCGGATAATAGCTTGGGCTAAAACTGTGGCGGTGGTAGTACCATCCCCTGCAATTTCTTTGGTTTTTTCAGCTACTTCCTGGATTAATCTCGCGCCAGTATTCTCCAAAGGATCGTACAGTTCAATTTCTTTGGCAACGGTGATACCATCGTTTACAATTTGAGGCGCACCAAATTTCTTTTCTAAAAGAACGTTACGACCTTTTGGTCCCAAAGTAATTTTGACGGCATCAGCAAGGGCGTTGATACCCTTCTCCAATGACCGACGAGACTCTTCATTAAAGGAAACGATTTTTGCCATTTTTTAATCCACAAGCACTCCTGTTTTACAATTTAGCACTCACTGCTCAAGAGTGCTAACAATACAAGCAGTTCATACTACAAATATTGGGAACAAAAATGATTAATATACAGTTGATGCTCATGTAGGATACTGGCAGTAATGAAGGAATCGGGAGATGAATATATACAGTTCCCTTAAATCTCTCGGTATTGCCGAGCCAAGCGGAAGCGGCTGGTTGGCAGTAGTGTTTACGTTTTTATTAGCTTTAGTTGTAAGCTGGAGTTTAATCCCCCGGATACGTAAATTTGCGTTGCGTGTGGGTTGGGCAGACCAGCCAAATGCAAGGCGTTTGAACCGAGAGCCTTTACCGAATGCGGGAGGATTAGCAATTTATGCAGGGGTAATTGCCGCTGTTACCCTTGCGAGTTTATTACGACCAATTGAATTAGAAAATGTCTTAGCGCAAGTTTTAACGGTGTTGCTGGGCGGTTCAATATTGGTATTGGTAGGTTTCATTGATGACCAATTTGGCTTACCTGCTTCTTTTCGATTATTAGTACAAATTCTTACAGCACTTTTGCTGGTTGCTAACGATATTGGTTTTGATTTAACTTTTGGTACTCCTATAGATTCCACGCTGTCAACATTATTGACAGTACTATGGGTGGTGGGAATTACCAATGCCATCAACTTACTAGACGGTATGGATGGTTTAGCGGGAGGAGTTAGCTTTATTACCGCCATGAGCTTGCTCGCAGTTTCCGCCCAATCTTTCAACCGTGCTGCGGCGACTTTAGTTTTAGCTGCTTTAGCAGGTTCGGCGTTGGGCTTTTTGCGCCATAACTTCCATCCATCAAAAATTATTATGGGTGATGCCGGAGCATATTTCTTCGGTTATGTATTAGCTGCAACCAGTATTTTAGGTGAATTACAAATAACTACGGTTTTATCGGTACTGCCCCCAGTCGTCTTTCTTCTACTGCCGGTGTTGGACACCACCCAAGTTTTTGTACGGCGCTTAGCAGCAGGTAAAAACCCTCTTAAGACACCAGGGAAAGACCATTTTCACCATCGTTTGTTAGCTTGGGGTTTATCTCAAAGACGTGCGGCACTTATTCTTTGGTCAATAACTTTAGTTTTCAACTGGTTGGGAATGACCATACGAAGAATGACTCCAGTACAAATTATTGCCACCACCCTAACAATTGTTATACTTTTAGCCTTTACCGTTTGGCGAAAAATGCAAAAAGCCTGATTTGTACTATGCTTTCTTTATAAGTAAATTAGATTTGTGGCGCGGATAACATTAAAATTATAAAGACGTAACATTGTTACGTCTTAATTATTTAAGACTGTTACGTCTGAATTATTGTTTATTCCGTAAAAAATATTTATGCCTCCTCGTTGGCCCCGTAAACCAGATCGCAACGACCCAGCTTACCGTAAATTAGACGATAGGATGAATTTTGCCGTCCATGTAGCGACATTTGCTGTATTTAATTCCGGTTTGTGGTTTTTTCACAATATTCTTTTAAAAGATTGGCAGTGGTTGCCCATTTTTACATTTAGTTGGTTGGCAATATTACTCTCGCATCTAATTTATATTTCCGCGATCGCCGATTATTCCAATACTCCACCAAAATCTACCTAAAGATTGATTTTGAAAGGCGACGACGATTTCTGTAACTGTTGGTGGTTGAGTTGACTTGAAAATTTCAGCATAATTCTCAAATAGCTTGTAAATTTAAAGCATTTATTTTGTAGGATTCTTTTTAGGCTATGACTAACAACGCAGAATTCATGGAAGCTCTAGCCGCTGAAATTGGCGAAAATGTCTATATAGATATCGCTAAGTGGCATCTCTATTTGTCCGATGCCAAGTTGCATACCGTCGTCGCCGAAGCTATTTATCCTTTAATTAGTTCCAATCAGTCTGTGGTGCCAAAGGATGTTGTTAATGTTTTGCAATCTATCCCTATAAAGGTTGGTGGCGGTAAAGGTGAAATACCTTTAATTGATTTGGTTCCGTCACAGTGCCAAGTAAATTTGGTAGATATTTTAGAAAAATATCAACGGGAGATGTAATTTTGGTGGTTTTTGCGGGCTAATTTTTCCTAGAGAGGAGAGAGGGGGGAGAAAAAAATAATGTAAAATTACTCCCTCCGCTTCCTCCGCTCCCTTTGCTCATATTCCATGCCCTATTCCCCATACCCATTTTCTTCAACTAACTTTCGTGCTAATTCTATCGCTTCATCAAATGTAGAAATTTTGCTTTCTACTTGTGCCACTGCAATTTCTGTCAGTAATTTACCTATGAGTGGTGACGAAGGAATGTTTAATGATGATATAATGTGTTTTCCACTTACTAACTGAGTGGGATGTGCAACCGGATCATCAGGGTTTAGATAGCGGGCTAGTAAAGATGCGTATGTTGTTAGCGACTTGTCTTCGGACATCTCCTCGACTACATTACCATAAGCTACTGCTAAAATGTTTGTAGTCGGGAATACGCAACCCGCTTCTTGAAATAAAAAATATTGTTCTCTTAAGGAAATCGGGGATAACTGAAGTCTGGGAAATAATCTCAGTGCTGTTGTTACCGCTTGAGTTTCGGCTCGACTGTAGGTAAGTTGTTCTAATTCGACTTCCGCAATATCTGGTTTGGGGTTAACCAAACAAGCTAGTTTGGCTATACCCAATTGAGTTGTCTTTACGGTATCTCTAATATATTTTTGCAGTATTTCCCCTAAAGTAGGAAAACTTTGTGTGAGTTGTGAAGCTACTTTGTCAACTTCAGCAAGCAAAATAGAGCTTTGTGATGTGGCGTATTTGAAAGAAGATTTAAGTAAACCATCAACGATCGCTTTCATTAACCAAGGTGTACCTTGAGAGTTCGCTAACATATAGCCTAATTCTACCCGTATTCGTTCAGAAGCAACTTTTTCGAGATGGAATGCTAAAGCGCGAATGGTTGAGCGAGTTTGTGCTTCAATATCAAAGCCCAACTGTGCGGCTTGGCGATATCCTCGTATCAAGCGTAAGGGGTCATCTTCCAAGTTCCCAGGTGATATCATGCGTATAATACCCTTGGATAAATCTGCTCTACCTTGTAGCGGATCGATAATTTCTTGGGTATGAATATTGTAGGCGATCGCATTTATAGTAAAATCTCGCCTCAGCAAGTCAGTTTCTAAGGAATCACCCTCTTGTTGAGCAATATCAACGGTAGCATCGGGAAACACCACGCGGGCAATTTGCCTTTGAGCATCAAGTAAAACAAAACCAGCTTGATGATATTTTGCTATTTTACGAGCTACATTTACCGCCTCTGAAGGTAAAATAAAATCCAAATCTAAATACTCGCGAGTTCTTCCCAAAAGAGCATCACGCACCGCACCACCTACTAGATAAGCGGGTTTTGGCAATAACTCCAGATTAAAAGGTAAAGATTCTGGAGTAATTTGAGACAGAATAGAAGCATACATTGTAATAAAAATACGCCCATAGGCTAGTCAAGGGCTCCCTAGATAATTTTTTTAGGATAAAAAAAATTATCTAGGGTACCCGTCAATAATAGTGTGGCTAATCGCTAAAATAACAATAAGACAAAACTAAAGTTGGTTTTAATATGTGTATTTGCGTAAATTGTAATTATGTAGACAGCTGTATTACTTATAATGCAGTAGAAACACAGCACCAACAACCCCATTTAACCGAAACACCAACCTTTGAACCCAATGAACCTACTATAAACGTAAATATTCGCACTCAAAACGAAATCATTGAGATGGAATGGGACGTTGTAGGATGCTTGAGTTTCAAGGAAGAAAAAGGTAAATGGTCTAAATTACGTCCCGGTGAAGCCGTGCCGACTTGATTTGTGGCTGCTAGCGGTGTTGTAGCTATGGAGCTAGGAATGCGCAGAGAATTCATGATTGCCAATCTTCCCAATCTTCCCAATCTTCCCAATCTCCCCGATCTTCCCCATCTTCCCAATCTTCCTACTATTCCCCCTTTTTTCCATGGCACTTCTTACAAATCGAAGAACCATAAAGCAGTGGTTCCTCTTCCCCAATGCGCCTTGCCAAAAATGAACAAATACGGTTTAGCACTGCATACTACCACTCCCGAATTAGGTTTAGCTATCAGTAATTTTGCTGAGGATTTGCGTTCTGATCGATGGAAATTAGAACGTAACGTTTCTAATTTGATGCATCAATATTTGATGGAATTTATTAAACCTCAAACTTGGGCTGACATGGCATTTGTTGCTGTAGCCAGGGGACCTGGGGGTTTTACGGGAACTCGCATTGGGGTTGTAGCGGCCCGCACTTTAGGACAACAATTAAATATTCCGGTGTTTCCAGTTTCTACTTTGGCGGCAGTAGCATGGGAAAATAGAGATCGTGATGATGTTGCGATCGCCGTACAAATGCGCGCACAACGGGGTAGGGTGATCGCTGGGATTTATCAGGTGAATCGAGATGGTAGTGGACTTACTACTGTAATGCCAGATACGGTTATAGTGCCGCAAGTGTGGCAAGAGAAATTAGATAGTTGGAATGAGAATTATCAGCTTGTGGAAGCAAATTCTGGTTTAGCTGCAACGGTGACAAGTATTTTGCAATTGGCCTATTTGGATTGGCAACAAGGAAAATATCCAGATTGGGCAGAAGCCTTACCGTTTTATGGACAACATCCGGTTAATGGGTAGTTGGGATACGCTTTCTACTCGTTTTAGTCTAACGACTTACCATACCGCTTTCGGAGCAGACTATGTCCTTGCGGACACGCTTCGCTAACGTGAACGTGAACAACTTTGTTTTTTATAATTTATAGTACAAATGCAAGAAATTTTAAACCAATTCCTTTTTTAAAAATCTGAGTACCTGTTTATCGAATTCAACGGGGTTAACTAAATTGGATGGATCCATTGATTGTTCTAATATTATGAACTCAGAGTTAGGTAATGAATCTGCAATTTTGCGGTTGATTTCAATAAAGAACTGACCAAATTCTGCACCTACAATTACTAAAGCAGGTATGGTTATAGATTTCAGTTGATCTAACACATCGATTTGATTAATCGCCTTTCTAGCCAATATCATCTGATTTAAATCTACATTCAAACTAACTTTCTCAAAATACTCTTGAGCAACGTAAGCATATGTAGCTTTGTATGTAGTATACATCCCTTTCGCCAGCATATTTTTACCTAATATCTTGAATAGGTAAAATCCAAATACCGCGGAAATACCTAACATTTTCTCTTTGAATGTGCTTAATTCACCAAATGAGTCAGCAATAATAATTGTTTCCACCATATCCCGATGAGCGACTAGGAATGATTGGGCTATGACTCCACCCATGCTAGCTCCAATTAGAGTACACTTTTCCACATTGTTATTCTCTAAAAGCCAGCTAATTTGATTATGCCAATCAGATAAATCTATATTGCTCAATTTTGAAGATAGCCCATGACCAAACAGGTCAGGCACCACGACATGATACCCTAGTGAAGCATACCTTTGCATTTGTAGTTGCCACATAGCATTGTCTGCACCAATTCCGTGTAACAACAATAAGGTTTTAGAAGTACCATCTCTTTTGAGGGGTGGTTGCGAGCCAAATGTTTTATAGTTGGTTATAGTACCGTCTGGATTTTTGAGTATCAATTTATATTTCTTTCGATTCAAGAAGTTTGGTTAAATATTTATTTTACTAATGCGGGATAACTTAGGAATTCTTAGTTGTTTTACCATTAGTTTTCCTGAATCGAATTTTAACTTAAATTAAGTATTCAATTAGCTTCACTCATATTGGTCTTAGAAATGCCCAGATTAAGCGAAGCTAATCAATACTATTATTTTTATTTTCTTCAAAAGAAAATAAACATCACCATTAATGTGAAATGGTATTAAGCTGATATGTTGGATAATTCAATCAGAATCAATTAACTTGAATCCCCAATGCTTGAGAACGGCCATTGCAACTTCTCTCTCGACACCTTCATAAACCTCCCATTCGGAACCAGCATCTTTGGGATGGCCTTCACCAACGTGGCCTGCAACTTTGATTACTGGAAAGCCTTCCACGCGGTGGCGCTCCATTCCTCTTGGAAGGGCTAGTTTAACTTTACGACCTATGAATTTAGATGTACTCGCATTCGCTACAGTTTCACGGACTAAACAAATATCACCAGCAGTTCCCCAAGTAGTTGAGTAAATGTAGAGAAACGATATATAGCTTTTGGGTTTGATGGGTCTTTTTATAACTTGCATTATCTGTAATTATTACTCATCGTTCTTGATTCAAGGATTTCATTTAAACGGTGACAACACCATATGTAAAAGATTTTCCTCTAAATTATCGTTCTAAATCTAACTTTAACTCTAACTAGCGCGAAATAAGCAGTCGCACACAAAAACTTACCCAGGTGGCAATAAAACGAGCATTTAGAAATTGACATCAGCACAAAGTTAGGCATTACTATCGCTCTACCTAACCTTAAACAATGGTTAGATCATAACTTTCTAAAACCCCATCACCTGCGCAACAGTTTTTATATCCGCTTCAATCCCTTGAGTAAATTGACTCTTATTATGTTTAATTGCTGTATCTGGGTCTTTCAAGCCATTACCGGTTAATACGCAAACAACAGTCGCACCAGTCGGAACTTGGTCTTTTACCTTCAATAAACCCGCTACGGAAGCCGCACTAGCTGGTTCGCAAAAAACGCCTTCTTCCCCAGCTAATAGTCGGTAAGCTTCTAAAATTTCTTCGTCGGTGACGGCGTTAAATTCACCCCTACTTGCCGCTGCTGCGGCTACTGCTTTATCCCAACTCGCAGGATTACCAATTCTAATGGCTGTAGCTAAGGTTTCTGGATGAGTTACCACTTTACCATTCACCAACGGTGCCGAACCTGCTGCTTGAAAACCCATCATTTTGGGTAAATGTCCGCATTTACCATCTTGATGATATAGACAAAAACCCATCCAGTATGCTGTAACATTACCCGCGTTCCCCACTGGAACACATAGCCAATCAGGAGCATCCCCTAAAATATCTACTACTTCAAAAGCGCCGGTTTTTTGTCCTTCCAAACGATAAGGGTTAACGGAATTTACCAAAGTTACTGGATATTCTTGAGCTATATCCCGAACAATTTCTAAAGCCTTGTCAAAATTTCCTTTAATGGCGAGTACTTCGGCTCCATACACTAAGGCTTGGGCTAATTTACCCAGTGCCACATAACCGTCAGGAATGATCACAAAGGGACGCATTCCGCCGCGCCTTGCATAAGCTGCTGCTGCTGCCGAAGTATTACCGGTACTCGCGCAAATCACTGCCTGGGCACCAGCTTCCTTCGCTTTGGAAACCGCCATTGTCATTCCCCCATCTTTGAAGCTACCGGTAGGGTTCAAACCGTCGTATTTCACAAAAACACGTACTTGTTTACCGATGAGTTGTGCAATCGATGGCACGGGAATTAAGGGTGTATTGCCTTCCAAAAGCGTAACAACCGGGGTATTTTCGCTAACGGGTAGGTATTGGCGATACTGTTCGATTAGTCCCTGCCAAGGTTGGCGGTGAGATTTTGCAGCAGACAGGCTCGAGGTCACAGGATTTTATAAAGCTACTTAATTTGAACTGTAATGTCGAATGACAGTTTATCCTCTCTACTATATCAATAGGAAGTACTACGATAACTTTTTCTCAAAATTTTGGCGGAATGTCCCAAGGAGAGGGTATAGGGAGTAGAGGAAGTGTAATTTGTCCGGGAATAGTTGGTTTACTCCCCAATAACAATAATTAATAAAAGAATAATTTATTTGCTATTTGCTACTCCCTACTCACTCCTCAATCCCAATTACTTTCTATACCTCAACCCATCTTGCAAATTTTTTCCTTGGGAACAAAATCCCCACTCCTTCTGTCATCCAAAATGTGTTGCGTAGCAAAAAAAATCGTTTATATTGCAGCAACTAATACAATCTATACAAAATTTTAATTATTCTTTAAATTCCACTATTATAATATCTCTAATGGTGTGAGTAGAGTTGTGGAGTTAATTAGTAGTATGTCTGTATCTTCTGTTTCTGAACGCAAAGCTGAATATTCCAAGGTCACTTCGACCAAGACTCTGTATCAGATCGATCAACAAGTTAAGCTACTGGATTTGCAAACTGAAGTAGATATGTTATTGCTACAGTTGCAAAAAATTAAGCAACGAAAAGAGCTTTGACCTAGATATTGTTTTTGTGGTCAAGAATTGACAAAAATAGACAGTTGTCAACGATTTTTGCTATATTTTATGCCTAATTTTTGGTATAGTAAAAAAATATTTCATTTATATCTTGCTAAATATGCGAAAACCAAGCA
>JBHJJJ010000139.1:0-8839 GCA_050042755.1 Rivularia sp. (in: cyanobacteria) | reverse complement strand
TTCCTGCTTCTGTTGCATCTTCCAATCCATCAGTTGCTAGCTTACCTGAGTTGTTGACGGGTGGTACAACTGTAAATACTGGGGATGTAGTCGCAAATAAAGTCACCGCTGGAAATGCAACTCTGTCAGCACAGAAGAATTTGACACTTGTAGAAAGTCAATTGCAAACTACAGGTGATTTAAATCTGTTGGCTAAAGATACCGTATTTGTACGGGATAGTGTCGCGAATCCTTTTGTGGCGATCGCCGGAGGAAATCTTTACGTTCAAGGTAATCAAAAGATTGATATCCTAGCGCTGAATCATCCCCAGACACCGTTCCAAAGTGGGGTAAATCTCAGCTTAGTTAGCGATGGTATTGTTTCTGGTGATGCTCATTTTGCTAGCGGTGGTCAGTTTAAGATTAGTAATTTATCTGGTGAACCTGGTAATTTTGTTAGTCTTTTTGACCCGATTATTTTTAGCCTGGGAGATGTAGAATTAGGAGATTACACTGGTGCTTCCTTACATATCTTAGCTGGTGGTAGTGTCACAGTAGGTGATGTAGAAATTAACGGAACAGGAACAGCGGATGATACAATTAACCCGGACAATCCTGATTCTTCTATTCGTAATTTGGCAAGTGTTACTTTGTCCGATGGTAGTTCCATAGAAATTGATGGTAGTAATACTCCTACCTTGGATATTAGAGCAGGTGTTAATTGGGATGAATTAGGAGGTTTTCCTCAAAATAATATTATTGGTTCAGTAAGTCCTAGTCCTAATTTAACTGATAGTGCTACAGATTCCAGCATAACCGTTAAAGATGTGACTATCAGTTCATCTACAGGTGATAAAGAAGGTACTGTCTTCTTGACTAACCAGTTTAAGCCCAATCAGAATTTAGAAAGTGGACCAATTATAACTGGGCTTATAGATTCTGGTTCCTTAGCAATTGATTCGAGAAGTTCAGTTACCACCAGTGCTTTTCCTTTTACCGTTACAGGTGAAGCTACTATCCAAAGTACTGGTCAGACAACTACTTTAAGCCTGTCATCTCCAACTTTGACTTCTGAAGATAATACGATTAGATTAACTGCGAATATTAATCCCGGTGAGTTTACGGCTGGTGAAGAATACAATGTTGCCTTTGTGATTGATGTTTCGGGTAGTACTGAGAGAGATTTTGGCGATATTGATGGAGATAATATTGATGATAGCGTTTTAGATGCGGAAAAGGCTGCGTTTAATGCCTTGAATCAATCAATTATTGATTCAGGTGCAGAAAATAATACAACAGTAGGTGTTATACCTTTTGCAACTAGAGCCGAAACTATTATCGGGACTCCATCTGATGTAAATAACATTTTGACCTCTTTAGAGGTTGAAGAAAATTACGACGATGGATTAGGAAGAGGGACAAATTATAGGGCAGCTATTGGAGAAACTATCAATTTCTTCGATAGCCAAAACCAAGTGCCCAATAAAACAAACAATCTAGTATTTTTTGTTTCAGATGGATCGCCTGGAGTTCGGGAAGTTCCTCAAAACGATGTAATTCCAACAGAAGGCCAAATTAACCGACTGACTAATGATTTCAATGCGAATATTACAGCCCTTGGAATAGTAGCTAGTAATATTTCAGAATCTGAACGTACTGAAAGACTTGAAAACCTTCAAATCTTAGATCCTAATGCCGAACTAGTAGAAGATCCCTCATCACTTGAAGCAGAATTAACGGGTGGTCAAATCGACCCAGCAGACGTGCAAGAAGTAAAAATCTTGGTTAATGGCAACTTAGCTCAAACTCTTTCTAAAGACCAGTTAGAAACTTCTGGTTCCGGTCTAAAATTTAATTCTGATATTACTGGACTTCAATCAGGAGATAACTCAGTTGAAGTGCAGGTAATTTTTGACGACCAAGATAACACTACAGCTAATGCGACTCAGAACGTCAAAGTAATCTCACCTACAGAATCTTTCACAGAAAAAAATTCGCAACTCGACGCTAAAATACTTGTCCAGGAAAAAAACATAGAACCACCAGAATTACAAACACCCAACCAACAAGAAAGAATCACAACCGAAGCACAATTCAACACCACAGAACAACAAGAAATAACTACCCTTACTGAACAAATAGAAGAACAAATCACCCAGCAGTTCCTAGACTTCTCCGGAACAACCAACGTTGAAATCAAAACAGTAAAAGACACCCAAGGTTTACTTAGCGATATTACTCAAAAAACGGGTGTTAAACCAGCAGTAGTCTACACTAGATTTCTCCCAGAAAAATACATACCCGGTAGTAGCTTATTTCCTCAAAACAACAAAGACGACGTACTTAATATCATAATCGTCACAGCAGAAGGAAAACCCATCCGTAAGCAAATCAAAGGTGCTACTAGAGCCAAAATTAAGGGAATTAAAAAGAGATTTACCAGATTTGTCTCTAAACGCACAAACGCTAGAAACACCAAATATTTAGCTCCTGCAAAACAACTGTATGAATGGCTTGTTAAACCCTACGAAACCGAGATGGAGCAACTTGGTGTCAAAAATTTGATGTTCATTAATGACGAAGATTTGCGAGACCTCCCCGTAGCTGCTCTCCACGATGGTAAACAGTTTATCATTGAAAAATACAGCGTTGGATTACTCCCTAGTCTCAGCCTTAGCGATACTAGATATGTAGGGGTAAAAAATAGTAAAGTCTTGGCGATGGGTTCCTCAACATTTACCAAAGACCAAGATCAAAAGGATTTACCCGCGGTACCCATAGAAATATCTAGCATTGCTGGGGAACTATGGTCAGGAAAATATGTATCCGGTGAGAATTTCACCTTAGATAATCTCAAAAAAGAACGAGCAAATACCCCATACGGAATCATTCACCTCGCAACCCACGCTAACTTCCCCCCTGAAAGAAAAGGAGGACGCAAGGAATCTTATATCCAGCTTTACGACAGTAAATTACGTTTAGAAGATGTACGACAACTAGGATGGAATATCCCACCAGTAGAATTACTAGTACTAAGTGCTTGTCGTACAGCTATAGGTGATCCAGAAGCAGAATTGGGTTATGCCGGATTAGCCGTACAAACTGGTGTGAAATCAGCAGTAGCAAGTTTGTGGAAAGTATCTGATAGTGGAACCTTGGGATTAATGACCGAATTTTACCGTCAATTGAATCAAGCACCAATAAAAGCCGAAGCACTGCGACAAACACAATTAGCAATGCTTCAAGGTAAAGTGCGAATTGAAGGTAATCAATTCATTAATAGTAACGGTAATGTTAATCTCTCAAGGGGACAAGCCGATGACTTGAAAAAAACCATTACTGGTAAACTTTCTCATCCCCATTATTGGGCATCCTTTACTATGATTGGTAGTCCTTGGTAATCATTTAAATATTGACAGGACTAAGGCTGCGCGTCACAAGATCCTGGTTGGTGCCGTACACTCACCGTCTTATTATTGGGTTAACAATTAGTCAGTGTACAAGCACCCTACGAGAAAAATGTGTCGGTTGCGTAAGTCCTATTGAAGTGAAATAGAAACCCGGTTTTTTCAAATAACCGGGTTTTTTCACACACCCTTCTGCAAAGTGCTGTAAATTGCGATCGCACTATTCACTACTCTCTGATCCTTCTTTTTCAACACTGACCAAAAGAATTTTAGATTTTAGATTTTAGATTTTGGATTACAAATGGTTGAGGGACCCCTAGTTTTAACTATGGAAATAATCTGAAATCGTAAATCCAAAATCCGAGGGGCCCCTAAATTTATTTATGGGGACAATTCAAAAATGTCCTATCGGACACGCTGAACGCGAACGCAAATCCAAAATCCAAAATTGATTGACCTACTTATTAGCTTAAAAATTAATCAAAATGTCACAGCACCCTACAAGAAAATATTCCTCTACAAAAATTAGTCTAATATTATTCATTAGCACCATAATTCAAATACTGTTCTCAGGAATCAGTTTTAATTCAGCACAAGCACAATCTATCAAATCTACTAATGAAAAGATTCGTCATAGTGGTAATAACCACATGTCCTTTATTATTGATGATGCTAACTCTATTAACAAACTCAAAATAAACTCCCTTGGGAAAGAAATAAATCAAAAAACCAACCAGCAAATTTTAAAATCAGCAAAAAAAGATAAGATTCAAATCAAAACCGTATCAGATATTCAGAACTCACTCAGGGACATTGAAGAAAAAATAGGTATCAAACCAGCAGTTGTCTACACCAGATTTATTTCAGAAAATTACATACCCGGTAGTAGCTTAGTTCCTCAAAACGACAAAGACGACGTACTTAATATAATAATCTTCACAGCAGAAGGAAAACCCATCCACAAGCAAATCAAAGGTGCTACTAGAGCCAAAATTAACCGAGTTAAAAAGAGATTTCTCAGACAAGTCTCTCGGTCCAGAAACGGTAACAATAGCAAATATTTAGCTCCTGCAAAACAACTGTATGAATGGCTTGTTAAACCCTACGAAGCTGAAATGTTTTCTCTTGGGATTGATAATTTAATGTTCATAATGGACCCAGGTTTGCGAGACATTCCGGTAGCTGCTCTCCACGATGGTAAACAATTCGTCATAGAAAAATACAGCCTCGCATTTCTTCCCAACCTCAACATTCTCAATACTAAATACCTTGGCGTAAAAAATAGCAAAGTTTTAGCCATGGGTTCTGAAACATTTACTAAAGACCAAAATCAAACCGATTTACCTGCGGTACCCATAGAAATTTCTACCATTGCTGGGGAACTGTGGCCAGGTAAATATCTATCTGGCGAGAATTTCACCTTAGAAAATCTCAAAAAAGAACGAGAAAATACCCCATACGGAATCATTCACCTCGCAACCCTGGCTAACTTCCCCAGCAAACGTCAAGGAGGACGTAAAGAAGCATATATCCAGCTTTACGAGAGAAAACTACGCTTAGAAGATATAGCTCATTTGGGATGGAATAACCCACCATTAGAATTACTAGTACTAAGTGCTTGTCGTACAGCTATAGGAGACTCAAAAGTCGAATTTGGTTTTGCTGGTGAGGCTATACAAGCTGGTGTGAAATCAGTAGTAGCAAGCTTGTGGAAAGTATCCGATAGTGGAACCTTGGGATTAATGACCGAATTTTACCGTCAATTGAATCAAGCACCAATCAAAGCCGAAGCACTGCGACAAACACAATTAGCAATGCTTCAAGGTAAAGTACGAATCGAAGGCGATCAATTCATTAATAGTAACGGTAATGTTAATCTCTCAAGGGAACAAGCCGATAACATGAAAAAAACCATTACTGGTGAACTTTCTCACCCCTATTATTGGGCATCTTTTACTATGATTGGTAGTCCTTGGTAATAATTTCAATATTGAAATGAAACAGAAACTTGGTTTTTTGAAAAAACTGGGTTTTTTAACATTTGGATTTTGGATTATTCTTCCAGCCGGAGACTGGGAAGCAGTTATTATTTTTGTAAGATGCATCTAATACCGTTTCTTTATAAAGATGCGCCGAATTTAGCCAACCTGCGTTGGCTTCGTAAGTGTAGCTCCAGCCTTTTAGGCTGAGAGCGATTAAGCGCAACCTCACACAGAATTGGTATAACTTCAAATTTTGAATTCGTAGTAGTGCTACGTGTAATAAAAAGCTACTACAAACGAAAAAAACTATTTCAATAACCCGGCGGAAAAGTTTTTTTTATACTTACTATTGTTTTGTGTAAACGCTATACTGAACGACATAATTTATATCTTTATCTAAAGATTGAAAATATATTAAGTCCGCAGGCTTTAAGCCTGGCGCTACATCTACAAAGTTCACCTGCGTGGGCTACAAAAATTCTTAGTCCTCGGAGATAGGCTTTGTTTGTATAGCCGCATCCTTACAGGGTTAGAGGTAAAGTGTTTTTATAAAATTGGGATGCTCCCATATTATCTTTGTGTACTGCTAGTTCTTGTAATAGCTGAAAAGCACTCGTATATATACTTACTCTAAGGATTACTTCAATGATGAAAAAATTTGAGTTGATTGTTTCTCTGTTGGGAATTACCACTGCTACTTTGATTGCAAATTCTATGACTCAAAAGGTATTTGCCACAGAAGTACCAATGGAAATAGTGAATCAGCAAATCCATGCTCAAACTCAGACTCGGAGCAAACAAGGGATTATTTCCTACAGTGCAGCAGATTTAGCACCTCAGACAGACTTATCTCTAGATAATGTAATTACTCAAAGGGCTATTAACTTAGAAAAAATCTGTAAAAAGGCTTCCGAAAATTTAGTTTGTGCTGAGTATTCTAATGAATTCGTACAAGGGCAAGTAGTTAGAGAGCAACAAGAAAACAAAGAAAAACCCAAAACTAATCCTTGGGCTGTAACTCCCGAAATTAGTACTTTAGGTTTAGGTGTATCCGTGACTAAATCTGTTTCAGATAATCTCAAAACCAGACTAGGTTTGAATGCCTTTTCTATAAATACTGGAGAGATTGACGCAGATGATACCACCATTGAAACAGACTTAAATCTACTTAACGTCTCTACTTTAATTGATTACTATCCTTCTAAAAAATCTGGCTTCCGTATAACTGGTGGTTTGGTATTCAACGATAATCAATTTAAAGGAGATGTAAAGTCTACCGATGGCCAGATTGAAATTGATGGTGAAAGATACGATACGGACGAATTAGGTTCTGCAAAGGTGAAAGCTTCATTTGCCAACAATGTTGCACCTTACATCGGTATTGGCTGGAAAAATCGAGTTAAATCAGGTAATCGCTGGGGATTTTCATTTAACTTGGGTGTAATGTTCACTGGTTCACCGTCAGTAAAAATAACACCTGAGTTTGGTCCAAGTGCAAATCAAGATGTGAAAGACGAAATCAACAGCAATATTCTACAAGCAGAGCAGGATATTGAGGACGAAATAGACTGGTTCAAAGTTTATCCTGTTCTTTCTTTGGGCATGTCTTATCATTTCTAATTTTTTAGTACTAAGTTTACTAAAATTTTATAAATCCTTGAGCAAACTAGAAACCCGGTTTTTTGAAAAAAACGGGTTTTTTTATAATTAGAAAAGTCAAAGATTTTTGGTATATGAGTAAATAGTCATAGCTAAAAATAAGCAAAAATATTAATTGTAGTTTGTACCATTTCCGTAGAAACTATTAATAATAGAAAAAATAATGAATTAAAATTGCTTCATGCGCCGAGATTCGATATTTTATAAACTATTTCAGCAATACCCAGCTTTACTTTTTGAATTGTTGACAAATCCACCAGAAAATGCGTCGCAATACAGATTTGATTCAGTAGCTCATAATAGATTTAATTACAACAATTATATCTTACAAATTTGAACAACTTAGCCGTATAGAGGTCGAACAAATGTTAGGAATTACATTTGAGGAAACACAAGTTTACCGGGATATCAAGCAAGAAGGAAGGGAAGAAGGAAGGGAACAAGAAGCTCAATCGCTGATTCTCCGTCAACTAACTCGACGGGTAAGAGAATTACCCCAACAAACCCGTCAAAGTGTTGAAAATCTTTCTTTAGAGCAATTAGAAAATCTTGGAGAAGCCTTGCTTGATTTTCAAAGTATGGCTGATTTACAAACTTGGTTAGAAGCGCAAGCTTAAAATTTTTAAATCTCCTTAGCGGGTGTGATAGAAAACCCATCATATTTTATGGGCTAGTGGTTCATTTCATTAATTATAATGGCTTGTATCTCAGTCCTATTTATAGGACTTGTGCTTTTAGCTCGGGGTTTACAACCCCGAGTGGGTATGTAAGAAAACCCGTCAAAATAAATGAAAAAGACTACTAGTACACCACCACATTAATATTGAGGGGTTTACGTAGTGCGTTCGCGTTCACGCCTTTGGCGTGCGGCGAGCGCGTGCGCTAAGCGCTTACATCTTGCTCGCTCGTCACCCCTAGCTTTCTTTTGAATTTTTTGCTTGCAATTGATCTTTGTATATTTGATCTTCTTTCCTTCGCTCTTCCCATTCGATGTATCCGTTAACACCAATAACACTCCCTGCTGCCAATATGAACCCTAAAGCCGGAGTTACAACTGGAATCCATCCCGATAGAGTGAAGAAGATAATCAAATTACCAACAATTAAAACTGTAGGAAATCCTAATCCTGCAATTATTGAATTTTTTCGGTCTTTAAAAGCTTGCGTTCCAATAAACCCTCCAGGTAAAGTCCATAGAAATATCCAAAATGCTTCACCCGATTCAGGTAAGAACCAAAACAATTTTTCTCCATTGAGAACCGTACTCAGAATTTGACTTACGCTATTGGCATGAATTTCAACACCTGCCATACCTCCAGATAAATCTGATTTGCCACTGCTGTATGGTGTATTAAAAATGTCTTTTAAGCTAGGTGCGGTATAACCAATCAAGACTACACGGTCTTTCACCAAATCTTCCAGTTCCCGATCGTCTTTATTTCTCAGTATATCTGTAGCACTTACCTTTTCAGCAACTTGATTAGAATTACGGTATTTAAATAAAATTTGCTCACCTCCTGCATCCATATTTTGATATGCACCGGAGTTACTTGTAAGAGGTTTAAATTTGACGTTACCAATTTGCAACCCTTCTCTGGCATCAAATTTTGCTTGGATATTTTCGGCTTCAAGATATTTGAGTGCTAACTGCAAACCAAGGGAATATTGGGTAGGACAATCATTGGATTCTTGACTGAGTAGTAGGTTGCGTCTAATTACACCGTCAGTATCTTCAACAACATCGCTAAATCCAACTTTTAGATCTGGATTTTCAATTCCTTTAGGTGGTGATATTCCTGGAGTAGTGGAATCA
>JBHJJJ010000138.1:0-9971 GCA_050042755.1 Rivularia sp. (in: cyanobacteria) | reverse complement strand
ATGTGGAGTCATACTATTTTAGCCGTTATTGCTGCTCGTGAAGTTGATCGTCCGGTAAAATTGGTATTAACCCGATCGCAAATGTTTAATGTTGTGGGACATCGTGCAGAAACCGAACAGCAAGTTAAACTAGGGGCAAATGGTGACGGTATTCTCACTGCGATTTACCATGAAGGTATTTCCCATACATCAATGTTCGATATGTTTATCGAGCCTTTTACCTCCATAAGCCGCATGATGTATGCTTGCCCAAATTTACAAACCTCTCAGCAAATTGTCCGCTTAAATAAAGGTACTCCTACCTTTATGCGTGACCCTGGAGAAGCACCAGGTAGTTTTGCCTTAGAATCTGCCTTGGATGAACTGGCATATGCTGTAAAAATAGACCCCATTGAATTACGCTTACGCAACTATGCAGATATAGACCCCAGCAACAATTTACCTTGGTCAAGTAACTCTCTTAAAGAATGTTACCAAATTGGTGCCGAAAAGTTCGGTTGGTCGAAACGTAACCCAGAACCTGGTTCTATGAGTGATGGTATATACCAAGTTGGTATGGGTATGGCAAGTGCTAGTTTCCCAGCTTTATTATTCCCCGCTACTGCCAAAGCACATATGCTCCCAGATGGTACCGTTGTAGTGCAAAGCAGTACCCATGAAATGGGAACGGGTGTCGCAACGGTGATGGCACAATTGGCTGCGGATACCCTAGGTGTATCCGTTCAACAAGTACGCTTTGATTTGGGAGACACGGAATTACCCCGGGCTCCGGTATCCGGGGGTTCTGCAACGACAGCTAGTGTGGGTACGGCTGTACAAGCGGTAGCTAGATCGTTAAAAGCAAAAGTATTAGAAATAGCACGTAACGATAGTAATTCTCCCCTCCACGGCGTTGCAGATGCAGAAGTTGCTGTTGAAAATGGAAGAGTATTTATCAAAAACAATCCAACTCAGGGAGAAACCTATTCTACCTTGCTAGCACGGCACAATTTGCAGCAAGTAGAAGCCTACCATGACGGACAAATGAACTCCCAACAACCGCAGTTTTCCAAACATGCATTTGGTGCCCAATTTGCAGAAGTGCAAGTCTCGCCACATTTTGGAGAAGTGCGCGTTACTCGTTTTACCGGAGTCTTTGGTGTGGGAAGAGTGCTTAACCAAAAGACAGCGCGATCGCAAATTATGAGTGGGATTATTATGGGCATTGGTATGGCGTTAATGGAAGAAACGGTTTTTGACCCACATATGGGACAAATTGTCAATGCTAATTTAGGTGAATACCATTTCCCAGTAAATGCTGATATACCAGAGATTGAGGTATATTTTGTCCCGGAAGAAGATCCCCATGTGAACCCCATTGGAGTCAAGGGTATTGGTGAAATTGGCATTACTGGAACTGCGGCGGCGGTAGCGAATGCTGTATATCATGCTACTGGTAAACGGATTCGGAATTTACCAATTACACCAGATAAGGTGATGTAATTATGTAGAGACGTAGCAGTGCTACGTCTCCCTATATTTAGGTTTGTATAGAGAATTTAGGGGAGTAGACATTTCATTTAAACGCAAAGGGGCGCGGAGGGAAGCGCAAAGGAACTCGGAGAGAAAAGAAGTAAAATGAAGGAATTACAAGATATTATTTCAGCTATAGAAAATAGAGAAACTGGTGAAAGAGCAGCTTTAGCCACTTTGGTGAAGGTAGGTGGTTCGACTTACAGAAGCCCTGGTGCGAGAATGTTAATGACTGTTGATGGTAATACTATTGGTGCAATTAGTGGCGGTTGTTTGGAAGGTGATACTTTTCAAAAAGCAGAAGCTGCTATTGAATCTGGAAATCCTTGTATCGTGAAATACGATACTACTTCGGAAGATGATATGATTTGGGGTTTGGGGCTTGGTTGTCAAGGAGTTGCTTATGTTTTAATTGAACCCTTAGAGGAGAATAAATTACAGGAAATTGCGTTTATCAAAAGATGTTTTGAGGCTCGAACTTATGGTGCGATCGCCACGATAATTAATATTGAATCTGAAAATAAAATAAAATTAGGACAACGGTTATTATTGAGTGGAGATACTATTATTAATAATTTGAGCGATGAGAATCTGTTAACGGATGTTTTAAAGGATTCTCAAGCAGCATTGAAAAATAATAGTTCTATTTTAAATATTTTCAAAGAGTATGAGTTAGCAACAGGGAAAGTAGAAGTTTTTATTGAAGTAATTCAACCGCTTTTATCTTTAATAATTTTTGGTGCTGGTTATGATGTATTACCGTTAGTAAATTTTTCTAAACAACTTGGTTGGCATGTGACTGTAGTAGATAACCGTCAGCGAGAAGTAAGTAAAGAGCGTTTTATGAAAGCAGATAAAATACAGCTTTCTCCTCCCGAAGACATTTTAGAACATATAGAATTTACAGAGCGTAGCGTTGCTGTAGTTATGAGTCATAATTATTTAGATGATTTAGAAATGCTCAAAGTACTTTTACCTGCTAATTTGAAATATTTGGGAATACTTGGTCCAAAAAAAAGAACAAATCGTATATTGCAAGAATTAAAATCAGAAGGAATTGTACCAAATGCTAATATTTATAGTCCAGTTGGATTAGATATTGGAGCAGATAACTCCGAAGAAATCGCCCTTTCTATAATTAGTGAAATTCAAGCAGTAATATCTGAGCGTAACGCCGGATTTTTACGCGTACGCAACGCTCCAATTCACGGCAAGAATAGATAATTGATAATTGATAATTGATAATTGTTCATTGATAATTGTTCATTGATGAAAAACGTTGGTTTAATAATATTAGCTGCGGGAAGTGCCAGCCGCATGGGAAAACCAAAACAACTGCTATCATATCAAGGAAGCAGTTTGATATCTCATGCTGTTGAAATTGGTTTAAATTCTACTTGTAAACCTGTAGTAGTAGTTTTAGGAGCTTACTTAGAAAAAGTTAAACCACAAATAAATAAATTCCCCATACAAATTATCGAAAATCCACACTGGAAAACAGGAATGTCTTCTTCTATTCGTGCGGGTATTACTGCAATAAAAGAAAATAATCCGAAATTAGATGCAGTAATTATCGCACTTGCAGATCAACCCTTAATTTCAGAAGCTGTTTTTAATGAATTAGTTCAAAGTTATCAACAAACGGAAAATATAATTATTGCTGCTACTTATGGTGATGTTATAGGTGTTCCCGCTTTATTTAGTCGTGTCTTATTCCCAGAATTAATTAACCTTGGAGGTGATAGAGGTGCAAAAGCTTTGATGCGTAAATATAAAGATCAAGTATTAAGTATTTCAATACCTACTGCAGCGATTGATATTGATACACCAGAAGATTATGAAAAACTATTAATAGGTTAGTAGTAGCGCTGTCTTCGCATATTAAATTTGAGCGCTGAAGCGCTACTACGAACTTTCATCTATGATAATTTATAAGAGTTTCCCAAAGGAAAAAATCCTTGAATCCACTACCACAAAAAGAAAAGTTACAAACTCTCCTGGAGAAAATCCAATCTCAGGATGATTCTCCCGTAACAAATTTAACCTTAAACGAAACTTTAGTAGAAGAAATTGAACAAGTAACCAGGGAAGTAGAAGAGGTTAATCCCAATCCCCAACCGCTACTTTACGCTACTTCTCTATTAAATGGAAGTTGGTTATTACAATATTCTACAGCTAGGGAAATACGTTCTTTATCTTCTCTGCCATTGGGTTTAAAAATCGGTAAAGTTTATCAAGAAATTGATGTTGCCAAGAAATCTTTTTTCAATCTAGCTTTTGTGAAACATCCTTTAGGATTAGTATCGGGGAATGTGAAAGTAACGGCAACTTTTGAACCTGCGAAAGAAGAAACTAACAAACGTATTAACGTACAATTTGATCGACGTTACCTGTCAATTGAAAAAATTCTCGGCATTCCAACTCCAACACTCAATCCATTTAAAGTTGTTCAAGCTAATAATCCCCAAGGTAGAATTCCCTCTCTTGACGTTACCTATTTAGATGACACCATGAGAATTGGTAGGGGAGGAGATGGAAGTTTATTCATTCTCAACCGTGTTTAATTATGACAAGCAATCAACGCCAACGCTATCAACAAATAATTTTATCTCACGCCAGAAAACCCCAAAATAAAGGTAAAACTAACCCCATACATCGTCAACATCAAGGTGAAAATCCCTATTGTGGCGATAAAGTTGAAATTACGTTGATGCTAGATGAAACAGAAACAAAAATAGAAGATATTAAATTTGAAGGTGTGGGATGCGCTTTATGTTTGGCTTCTGCTGATTTAATGGCGAATGCTGTTAAGGGTAAGGATATTTCAGCAGCACTATTGATGGTAGAAGATTTTCGCAAGATGGTGCTGGGAGAAGCTGAATTTAAACCGCCTTTGGAAAAACTAAATATTATGCAAAGCGTTTCTCAATTTCCCATGCGGGTTAAATGCGTTACCTTAGCTTGGCATACTTTAAAGGCTGCTCTGGATATGACAGTTGGGTAAATCCTGATTTTATTGTGGTTATAGTTTGAAAATACGCCCTAGAATTCATCCACAACTCAAGGAAGTCACCAGGATAGTACATGTTAATCGCAAGGCATCTGGATAAATTGTTCTCAGCTTGATTCAAGTAGAATTCCTATATGAGTTTTTATATGAATTTTTATATGAACTTTATAGGTTGTCATTAATCAAGATAAAAATAACAATATTCTTGGTTCACAAATTAACGACTCACGAGGTAGTCCAAATGTTAAATCTAACAAACAATATCAAAAAAATCGTTGCGGTGGTGGCAATTGCCGTCACACTCCTGTTCGCGATCGAGGCACCAAGTGAGGCAGCCCCTCAGTTCCTGGAAATACCCTCCATCCTGACGATGGACTCAATGGAATTGGCAGCAACTCTAGAAAGTGATTTAACCCAACCGCTAGCAGAAAGTAATTTATTGGCTGCAGCTACAGCAAAAGGGAAAGGATGTAAGGGGGGAAGTTGGTGCTGTGACATCCCTGGTGCTAAGGTTTACGCTTGTACCTTATGTACCACTAAGCCTTGTCTAAAAGGTCAAGAGGCTACATGTAAAAGAGCCGATGGGCAGGAAGCACCCAATAGGAAGTGCAATGCTCCGTATTGAATATGACTCGCCTTTTAAGCTGCTATTACGCATTTAGTTGGTATCGCACTAGCGACCAAGATGGTCGTATTACAAATTTTTCACTGCATTATTCAATTTAGCTGCAAATCAGCTTACTTAATGGACAAATTAACTCAGCAAGGTACTCAAAATGTCAAATCTAACAAACGATATCAAAAAAATCAATGCGGTGGTGACAATAGTCGTCAAACACTTGTTCGAGATAGAGGCACCAAGTCAGGCAGCCCCTCAGTCACTGGAAATACCCTCCATCCTGAGGATGGACTCAATTGAATTAGCAGCAACTCCAAAAAGTGAGTTAGGCCAACCGGTAACAGAAAATAATTTATTGGCTGAAGCTACAGCAAAAGGGGAAGGATGTGGAAGAGGAAGATGGTGCTGTCACTTTCCTTCTGCTGGTACTTACCATTGTATGCCATGTCGCACTTCGCCTTGTAAAGTTAAGCAAAAGTTTGTATGCGAGACTACAGCCGGTGGCGAAACAGCACCCGATAAAAAGTGCAATTAGAAAAACGAGCATGTAGAACAAATTCAAAGGAAGAGGCAAATCGGAAAACAGAGGCAATTCCTATCATTGAGAATAACTCTTAACTCGATTTTTGAAACTCTAACCCAGGTTATCTACACCAAAGGCGAGGGTATTAGAAGTATGCCATTTTTGCCTAAGACACTTTCTCTTATGCCTTGAAACCTTAATATTCTCGTTAGCCAAACCGATTATATTTCCCAAAATGGGATGCTCAGTATTTTCCAATATGACTCCCCTTTTACTTAAGGGACAAATGAACTCAGCAAGGTAGTGCAAATGTTAAATCTAACAAACAAGATCAAAAAAATCATTGCGGTGGTGACAATTGTCGTCACACTCTTGTTGGCGTACGAGGCACCAAGTCAGGCAGCCCCTCAGTTTCTGGAAATACCCTCCATCCTGAGGATGGACTCAATTGAATTGGCAGCAACTCCAAAAAGTGAGTTAAGCCAACCACTAGCAGAAAGTAATTTATTGGCTGAAGCTACAGCAAACGGAGAAGGATGTAGAAGAGGAGAATGGTGCTGTCACTACCCTAACTATGATCTTTACCTATGTGCCTCATGTAGTACTACCCCTTGTCTACAATCCCAAGACAAAATATGTAAAGCAGCTGGTGGCGAAACAGCACCCGATAAATACAGCAATTGATTTTAAGCATACAGGGATGTCAAGAAGAAAAGTTAAAGAGGTTAGATTCTAATATATTAACTTAACTCTTGAATCTTTACCCAAGGCTTATCTCCAGCAAAGGCGAGGGTACTGGGAACATCCCATTTTTGCCTAAGGTACTTTTTCTTATGCTTTGAAAACCTAATATTCTCCTTAGTTTGCCGAGTATATTTTCCAAGATGGGATGCTCCGTATTTTGCAATACGACTCGCCTTTGACTTAAGGGATAAATTAACTCGGCAAGTGCAAAAATAAAAATCAAGCAAGTGTCTAACTAAGTGAAAAAAATGACCCAAACGAATACAGAAGCCAACCTCAATATACTAGTGTACAACACACATTTATTTGGTAAGGATCTTATCAGTACAATTTCTCAATTTGTTGGAAGTGTAATATATTATCAAGATGAGTTACGCAATCATATAATTACCCAAACAATTAAGGATTCTGATGCAGATATTGTCGGCTTAGTTGAAGTTTGGAATGATGGATTTGCATCAACAATGATTGACGAAGTGAAAGATTCTTACCCATATCACTATAGAGGGCCACACGGAAACTCGTATGAGGTAATTGGGCATGGCTTGTTGCTTCTGAGTAAATATCCTTTAAGCGAAAAAAAATTTTATGAGTACAAGGATCTTGATGGCTTTGATAAATTCAGTCGTAAAGGTTTTCTAACAGCCAAAGCTGAAATACCAAATCCTAAAGCAGATAAAAACCCAATTCGAGTTCGTTTCTTCTTAACACACACCCAAGCAGCATCTTCAGACAAAAGTTATGAAAAGAAACGTCAAGCTAATATTGCACAATTAACAAAGACTATAGAAGAATATCAAACAGGAAAAGCTGATAATTCTGATACAGATATCCCTGTGTTTGCTTTTGGGGATTTCAATGTGATTGGTGAAGATGAGAAAACTGGTCAATCAACATCAGAATACAATAAAACGCTTGATTGTTTTCAAAAAGTTGGATTATTCGACTTCTATCGAAAACTGGATGACTTTGAAGATGCTCCTGGCTATACTTACTTTTCTGATGGACTCAATCAGCGGAATAAGTTGATTCCCATATTTGATAAAGAAGGTGCTAAAAAGAAAGTTCATCAAAGACTAGACTATATTTTTTATAGTCAAGAAAACAGCTCAATAAAAGTTACTCCAACAGAATCTAAAATTCCCACAGACTACACCTACACAGATAACAACACTCAAGAAGATATGGATTTATCAGATCACGAGCCACTTTGGGGTAAATTCAATCTAGGCACTTAAAAGCGTATTTGTGACTTAAACCATGAAAAAAATCAATTCCAACAAAGTAGGATACTTTTTTAATCTAGGAAGGATTTTGGCATCTAGCATCAAATCCATCAAAATTTGTGCAATCTCTATCGTTATAGTCTTCTGCTCAAATTTATCTCCCGCAGTTGCTCTAACACAGATCGATCCTGTAATTGAAGAGCAAGTTATTCAAATATTACGAGAGCATCCAGAAGTAATTATAGAATCGGTTAACCGTTACCAAAAACAGCAATTAGAAGAAAAACAGAAAGCAACGAAGGCATTGCTGCAACAATTTCAGACAACACCTGAAAAATTGATTGCTCAATCTCCCGTCACAGGTGATATTCAAGATAAAATAATCCTGGCTGAATTTTCTGATTTTCAGTGCCCTTATTGTGGAAGAGCCAGTAAAACGGTATCACAATTCATTGACAAATATAGCGATCGCGTCGTACTAGTTTACAAACATTTTCCATTAACAAGAATACATCCCCAAGCAAAGAGTGCAGCTAAAGCAGCTTGGGCTGCTGCACAGCAAGGTAAATTTTGGGAATACCATGATGCTCTCTTCAGCCAACAAAAACAATTAGGGGAATCACTCTATGTAGGAATAGCTGAGGCACTCTCACTTGATATAGAACAATTCAATCGCGATCGCAATAGTGTAACAGCCCAAATCGCGATTGAGCAAGATATGGAACTTGGCAACCAATTAGGCGTAAGTGGAACACCATTCTTTGTAATGAAAGATAAAGTATTTTCAGGAGCAGTTGAGCTATCGGAATTTGAAAAGTTGTTGGCTGAGGTTAGTTAAGGGTTACCAGCCGGAATTTTTTTCTGATAAAAAAAATCACGGGTACCCGGGGGTAGTAATTCCAAGCACCCCAAAACCGTTAAGCTATTTCACCTTCAGTTAATTTGTATTTTTAGCATCACTGAAGAACCATAATTATTGAATTTATTGAGTAATAATTACTAAAAAAGAATAATAGGTATCAGCTTAGTTGCTATACCTATTTTTTTATGGGTTACTATTGAGATAAATATGTTTTTTTTTCCGCGCATTTTCTATGTAAAATTTTTATAAAGGTCTTCTAAAATACAAATGTTATGAAGAAAATCTATTATCTTGGCATGTATATTGATCTCATTAATTTCTAGATAAATCAGGGCAAACGCATCTTGTCAATAGAAATGCTATTTTATGAATAAAACTCTATTCATTGAGGATAGATAGTATGACATTTTTGATTTCTATATACTGTTAAAAAAATAAAATTAACGACAAATATTATTTCCGTGTATCGTACACAAATCAAGATTTATGTCTATTAAATTTTGTTAATTTTAGATGCGTTTACCCTGTTGTATCAATGCTGTTTAACTCTCTTGAATTCATATTTTTATATCTACCAATCACTCTGTCGATATTTTTCGGAATTGGTAAGTTTGGTAATTATCGATTTGCAATAGTCTTTCTTGTCGCGGCTTCGTTATCTTTCTATGGTTGGTGGAATCCACCATACTTACTGCTACTAATCTTTTCTCTGATATTTAACTATTTTATCGGCTCGGCTTTAAGCGAAAAATTAAAAATAAAGCTAGGTAAGAAGTTACTTCTTACTCTAGGAATTATTGTAAATCTGGCTCTCATTGGTTATTTCAAGTACGCCAACTTTTTTGTCTCTACTGTTGGGGATTTATTAGGAAGGAATTTCAATCTCGAAAATATCATCTTACCCCTAGCGATATCATTCTTTACCTTTCAGCAAATCGCTTATCTGGTAGATGCTTACAAAGGAGAAACCAAAGAATATAACTTACTTGACTACTGCCTTTTCGTAACTTTTTTCCCACAATTGATTGCTGGTCCTATTGTACATCATAAAGAGGTGATGCCTCAATTTGAGGATAAATCTACTTACCGGTTTAACCCGGAAAATATGGCAGTGGGAATCACTATTTTTAGTTTAGGATTATTTAAAAAAGTAATATTTGCAGATAATATCGCTGCTTACGCTACTCCAGTATTCACTGCTGCATCACAAGGTAGGGCACCCACACTGGTTGAAGCTTGGGTTGGTGCTTTAGCTTATACATTACAACTTTACTTTGATTTTTCTGGCTATTCAGATATGGCTATCGGTATAGCCAGGATGTTTGGAATCAAATTACCAATCAATTTCAATTCTCCTTATAAAGCCATTAGTATCAGCGATTTTTGGCGGAGATGGCATATTACCCTTTCCAACTTTCTACGAGACTATCTTTATATTCCTCTTGGTGGTAGTCGTAAAGGTGAAATTCGTCGCA
>JBHJJJ010000137.1:0-21014 GCA_050042755.1 Rivularia sp. (in: cyanobacteria) | reverse complement strand
AGTGAGTAGTGAGTAGTGAGCTCGCGGAGTTAGGAATTCACCCCATCCCCCCATACCCAATGATTAATTTTATATTGATTATTTTTGTCAGATAAGCAGGCGTTACAAATTGATATTAGCTGCAACAATAAAATAAGTGTCTTAATTGTTGAGAAAAGCTATTTTTTTGAAAAATTCCTGTGAAAAATTAAATTGATACAATTCTTGAGCGTGCCTTAAAAGGAGATGATTTATCTCACTCAGAAGGAATTGCATTATTAAAACAAACTGAACCCAGTGCCATCGCCGCGATTCATGCAACAGCCGACAAGTTACGATTTTCTCAAGCAGGAGATACTGTAACTTATATAATTAATCGAAATATTAATTTTACTAACATATGTGAGCAACACTGTAGTTTTTGTGCATTCCGAAGAGATGATGGCGATGCAGGTGCTTACTGGTTGGATTGGGGACAAATTTTAGCAAAAACCACAGATGCAGTAAAGCGGGGTGCCACGGAAATCTGTATGCAAGGTGGATTAAACCTCGAAGCGAAAATAGATGGTAAATCTTTACCTTACTATCTCAGACTCGTAAAAACTATTAAAGAAGAATTTCCTCAATTACATCTCCATGCTTTTTCTCCCCAGGAAGTACAATTCATCGCCAGACTTGATGGATTAAGTTATGCAGAAGTAATAACCGCCTTACAAAATGCTGGCGTGGGTTCCATGCCCGGAACTGCAGCAGAAGTATTAGATGATGAAGTCAGGCGTATTCTTTGTCCGGAGAAAATTAACGCTGCAACTTGGTTAGAAATTGTCGGTATTGCCCATCAATTAGGTTTACCCACTACCAGCACAATGTTGTCGGGACATATCGAAACCCCAGAACAACAAATTGGGCATTTAGAAAAATTGCGATCGCTACAAAAAACTGCCGTTGATAAAGCCTATCCGGCTCGTATTACGGAGTTTATTTTATTACCTTTTGTCGGTCAAGAAGCACCAAAACCCTTACGCCGTCGTGTCGGACGCGATCAGCCAGAGTTAGATTCATCACTTTTACTTACTGCTGTAGCGAGAATTTATTTAGGGAATTGGATACAAAACCATCAACCTAGTTGGGTAAAACTAGGAATTGATGGGGCAACTGAGGCCCTAAATTGTGGTTGTAACGATATCGGTGGTACCTTGATGGAAGAGCATATCACTACAATGGCGGGTGCCATAGGTGGTACCTGTATGTCCGTCGAAACTCTACAAGCAGCGATAACTTCTTTAGGAAGAACATACCAACAACGGAATACACTCTATGGAAAAGTGGGGCGTGAGCTAAGTTATAAATAACTAAAATCGATGTATCGACGCAATATATTGCGTCTTTTTTTGAATTAAACTTTGCCAAACGCAATGTCAAGGGTATCAGTCAGGAAATGCAAAAGTTGTTGAAAATCACTTTACTTTTTCGTTTTTGATTATTCATCTTGAATCCTTCATGGTTCTTCAAGAATGATCCCCAGGATACAAATACAGGATACGATGGACGTTGATTTAAGTATTTGTTCACAAACAATGGATATGAAGAGCTATTGGTCACGTTTACTTGCCTTAGTTTTAGTTGTAGTCATAGGTTTAACTGGATGTTCTGGTAGTTCAGATAAACTAACTGGGGATTATCGGCAAGACACTTTAAATGTAGTTGAAGTTTTGAGGGAAGCCTTAGCTTTACCTGACGATGCATCGGATAAAGCAACAGTCCAAACAGAAGCGCGTAAAAAGATTAATGAGTTTGCCGCTCGCTATCAGCGTAATCCATCTGTATCTGGTTTAAGTTCCTTTACAACTATGCGAACTGCTCTTAACTCCTTAGCTGGACATTATAGTTCCTATCCTAACCGTCCCGTACCCGAAAAGCTCAAAAATCGTTTGGAACAAGAGTTCAAGCGAGTAGAAGCAGCGCTTAAGCGTGGTTCTTAATTAATTGCGATATCTTTTATTAGGTCGCGGTTAGTAGTTAGAAGTCAAACAAACAACTACTAACCGTAACAATTTATTAATTTTAAACTATAGAATCTTTGTATATCGTCGGTTATTTATATTAAAAATATATATTTTCTACAGTAGATCGGTGACTAAAAATAAAAAATCAAGGTGTTATAGCTACCTGTGGATGCTACGGTATCGAAGATAAGCAATAAAAGAAACACAAAAGTTGCTTAAAGTTTCTGGTATTGACATTTCTCTAAAAATCGAATACTCATACACGGCAACACTAATAATAGATTAAAAGTCTATAAGATCGAGGCTTCAAACTTCCGATCGCTAAATTATGTAATAAAATACACGTAACCTAATAGAAGTGTATTGGGGTTGGTTACTTTTTTTATTTTATTTAATGAATATGTCTAAGCGTGCCTTGAATGTTGCCAAGCCAAAGTTAATTTTAAGACAATTGTTCGCAGTAATTTTCGGTACGACCCTGCTTGTTCCTTGTCTCAAAATTCAGCCAGCAAGCGCACAAGTAACCAGATATTGCCACATATCATCTACCGCAGTCAGAAAAAAAGAAAAGTTACGTGTATCAGCACAAAAAGGCAATCAACAAGCAGCAACGAGTTACCAGCAATTAGTGAGACAACACTCACAAGCAGTACAAGACTGTCGCAGACGCACATGGCCACAAGTTCAAGCCATTTGGTTGCGCTTGTATCCATGTGATGTTCGAGCGGGGGCACTCGACAAGATTATGGATAAAATTGTCAACCAGGGGTACAACCAAGTTTATGTAGAAACCTTTTATGATGGGCGAGTACTATTGCCAGCAAGCTCGAATCGTACAGCCTGGCCATCAGTAATTCGTAGTAAAGGTCAAGAAAATACCGATTTATTGGCGCAAGCAATTCAAAAAGGGCGCGAACGGGGATTAAAGGTATATTCCTGGATGTTTACTACTAACTTCGGCTATACCTATGCCCAACGTAAAGATAGAGATCGAGCCATCGCCCGGAATGGAAAAGGTCAAACTAGCTTATATGTAGTAGATAATGGCTCTCAAGTATTTATCGATCCCTACAATTTACAAGCAAAACGCGACTACTATCGGATGGTGACGGAGGTAATGCGCCGTCGTCCAGATGGGATACTATTTGACTACGTGCGCTATCCGCGTCAAGCAGGTAAAGATTCTATAGCCACTAGAGTTACAGATTTATGGTTATACAGCCAATCTACTCGAAAAGCTTTATTTCAACGAGCGCTAAATAACAAAGGATTACAATTAATTCGGCTATTCTTAAGCAAGGGATACGTTACATCAACAGATATAGCTCGAATTGACAAACAGTATCCCCAAGAAGGAGAGCCGTTGTGGCAAGGGCGCACTCCACCCATAGAACAAAAAGCGATCGCTTCCCCACAAGAAAGACAACCTCTACTGCAATCAGAATTATGGCAACTTTCCGTTGCTCACGCCATGCAGGGTATTCTGGATTTTGTCGCACTCGCAGCTTATCCGGCGCAGCAGCAAGGAATTCCCGCAGGGGTGGTATTTTTCCCCGGTGGTAACAAAACAGTAGGAAAAGGTTACGATTCTCGTTTACAACCTTGGGATAGATTTCCTAATTCCTTAGAATGGCACCCGATGTCTTACGGAAAATGCGGCAATACCCGTTGTATTGTTTCTCAAGTAAGGCGAGTATTAAGCACGGCTAAACCCGGAACCCAAATAATTCCAGCCTTAGCAGGTGCTTGGGGTAAATCGGTAAGCAATCGTCCACCTTTGGAAGTACAAATGCGAGATTTGGGTAAATACAAGCCATATATCAAAGGTATCAGCCATTTTGCTTACTCTTGGCAACATCCCCAAGATGACAACAACCGAAAATTTTGTCGGGTGCGTTAATTGAAAAAAGAAGAAGGAATATTAATTATTCTTTCTTCTTTTTTGATTGCAGTTTAACTACCCATTAAATAATTCATATTGACTTCAATATTCATACTCTCACCAGCCACAAAAATCGCCGAATCGCCGAAATCAGGTGCGCTTGTCAGCACTCGGGGATTCCTAGAGAAACCGAAACCCTCTACCGGCATACCTAGAGAATTGCGGTTAAATTTATTATCTGTATTTGCATCGTGGTATATCGATAAAGCGTAAGTTCCTGCTTTTAAAGACTTAAAATTAAGTTGTACCGGAACTTCCTTGATATTGATGCACTTAGATTGTAAAGCAAGTTTCTTATTACTAGGAAAACCGCGACTGCTAGAAAACAAGTTGAAACAAACTTTTCCTTTCTGATCTTTGAGTCCGTTAATTGTCACCAAAAGATTGCTGTTGGCAGTACCATTGGCACTAGGTAAAAATGCTAAATGTCCGATAATACTCAGAAACAGAATACCTATCTGAAATTTCTTCATCAGTAAATTCAAATTAATATAGATAATAGGCACATAGTAGATTATTTAAAGATAAACCAAAAACATCTACCGAAAAATAATCTGTATAAAAAACAAAAATTAGTAATTATAAATCTAGAGACGTAGCATTGCTACGTCTCTAGCAATGACAGAACTAATATACAATGTTGCAAATAATACTGATGAACCTCTATTAACTACCAAAAAGATAGTTCACATTAATATGAATATCAGTACTAGAACCAGCCACAAAAACTGCTGAATCGCCAAACTTAGGAGGGCCAGTAATAATTCGAGGATTTCGAGAAAATCCGAAACCTTCTTTAGGGATACCGAGATAATTTGTATTAAGTTTACCATCTCCATTGCTATCGTGGAAAATCGCGATCGCATAAGTTCCTGCTTTCAAGGAAGGAATATTTAATTTAGCGGAAGCATCATCAAGCTTGACGCATTTAGCTTGTAAAGCACGTTTATTACTCTTGGGAAAACCGCGACTACTAGAAAAAAGACTGAAACAAACTTGTCCTTTTTGATTTTTAAGTCCCTTGATTGTGACAGCAAGATTACTATTGGCACTACCCTCAGCACTGGGTAAAAATACTAAATTTCCGATAACACTTAGAACTAAGATACCAATGTGAAGCTTATTTTTCAGTAAATTCATAGAGATAAATAACAATAAACCCTTAAAGCATAAAGCAAAAAAATTACTCTATGAATTTACTAGTACACAATGTTATGGGTTAATCAGAAAATTTTACAATGTAATATAGAAGCAAATAAAAACACCCGCAGGTTAGAAACCTGGGGTTATAAAAACCAAGCCCGTCTCCACGGGTTCCCCATGAATATTTTTTAGATAAGACTTAGGCTCCTGACATCTTTTTTGTAGGGTGTGTGACGGGAACTCATTAAAATGTTTTCTTATAAAAAAATTTTAATGGGAACCCTGTGACGCTTCGAGAAATTCAATGCTCAATTAAAAAGCTTATTTATAGCGTCACGCACCAACTATATTTATGATTAACTCAAAATTCCCATACATGGTTTGGATCGTTGAGTGCAGCGCGAACAGAATTTAAATTAGCAAATTCTTTAAAAGGACTAGATTTAGCTATTTCTGTAATTGAATTTAAAGCAAGAGCTAATTGTTCGTTATCACCCGATATAAGAGCATTATCAACTACACCGAATAAAGCACGAAAATTTTCGGCTCGCTCATCAAAAGAGCGATCGAGGTATGACATTAATAAATCGCGTTGGGCATTAATTCTAGTAATACTTTCTTTTTCCCAAGCTTCAATATCGCGACGTTTAGTACGCTCAAGTTCTGCAATTGTAAGGTATTCCGTGTAAGCTGAAACCATTTGTTGAAGAGATTCAGCAAGATTTAAATTTGGCAGTGTAAAGTCTTTGATTTTTTGAAGTGACATCTTTAATAACCTTACAGACTACGATACTTACCTGTGATTGTTGCAGTCGCAGGGTTGAGCAGTCCTTCACCATCTAAAAGAGGAGTTTTCATGATTTCTGAAATTGCCTTTATTATTAGACCTACCTGTTGAAATTTACTTGCATCGCGATTTGGATCGAAATACGGTAAATATTCAAGTTCATTAAGTCTATCAATTGCCGGGTTATTAAGAGATTCAAGTACATCTCCTAACTCATAAATCCGCCGTATTACTTGTTCTAAAAAATTACTCACTGCATCAATTTCAGCAGTTGCTTTATTAACTTCCGCTTCATATTCTCGTGCTTTCGTTAAAGCCTTTTCTCCCTCTCCTGCAAGTACAAAGCCACCAAACATTAAAGCTGGACCAACAGTAATTCCACCTAATACAATAGAACCAAGTGCCATACCGCCACCACCAGCAGCAAGTGAGCCGCCACCTAACCATGCAAGAGTGGCATTTGTGGCAGCAGCACCGCTTAAACCTGAAATAGCAGTGCCCGTACTCGCAACTCCTACCGAACTAGCGAGAGTCATTGCACTACCGTATCCAGCGGCTCCTAATTTGATAGCTTTCATACCTCCTAGGAAAAATTGTTCGGCTTCGATTGCCGCTGTTTTATATTCCTCGATTTGGTTAAATGAAATTCCATCAAGCCTTTCTAAAAATTCTTCTCCTGCAAGGCTAGTCTTACCAATATTTCTTTCAATGAAGTCAACAAAGCGCCCAATTGTAAGCATCATGATATTCATTTTGAATTCATCATACTGTTGTAGTAGCTGATTAGTTTTTTCCCTTTGTGAATTCAAATAGTAAAGAGCATCTTCATAATCTCTTTGAGCGTTTTCGCCAATTTCCTTCGCTTCATCCATATCAGCTTTACCTGAAATACCTGCTCCGACACCCAAAGCACCAGTAGCTAAAGCCGCAGCACCCAATATTAGTGGAATCATAAATTGCTCCTGATTAAAGTTAGTTTTGAGAAACGGTTATCTAAAGTTTTTCTACGAACGAAGATTAACCTTATTTGTAGAGTTCCCGAATAAACTAACTAATCAACATTTTTCAAAAGCAGGAATTTAAAATTTGAGTAAAGAAATCAATTATACTGAAGTGTAAACGCTAAATAGTATGTGCGATTGAAAACATTAGTTTATATATATTGAAATCAAATAAATTAGCACAAATTGCAGATGGTGCGTGACGCGATCAAAAATTGTAACCACCAACAAAAATGATCGAGATACAGCACCCTACAAAAAATGCAGATTGTTTTAGGGATTCTGAAATTTAAATATTGGTAATATCCTTAGAATACCCTTCGCTAACCTTGCTCAACTAAACCTATCTAACTCCGCGCTCCTTGGCGTTAACCTCTGCGCCCCTTTGCGTTTAAAAAATAATGTACTTTTACTATCTCTCTTTGATTCTTCTCTACGTTTTTTTTATCTGTCACAATTTGCAATTGGTGCGTGACGCGATCAAAAATTGTAACCACCAACAACAATTATCAAAGCGTCACAGCACCCTACAAGAAATATCTATTAGATTAGCCCGTGAAGACGGGCTTTGTATCTGTAGCCCCAGGTTTCCAACCTGCGGGCGTTGTTGCGCGCATTATTGCCGATTTTTTTCTTCCATCACCAACCCACAAAAAAAGGACAGGTTTCAAACCCATCCTTCCATCAAATAAAAATTATTTTGTAACTAAACTAACTACCAATCTCCGGCGCACTCATGGAAACCGCAGGCACTTCACGTTGAGCTAAACTCGGTACGGAATCGCGCAATCTTGCTGTTAATTGAATTGTTGTCGCATCGTAAATTTGAGTCAAAATCTTCGGATACAAACCAATTCCAATAATTGGAATCAACAAACAAGCAACGATGAATATTTCACGAGGTTCAGCATCTATGAGTTTTTGAGTAGAAACCAATTCTTTGTTTTCTTCACCGTAGAAAATCTCCCGCAACATTGACAGCAGATAAATCGGAGTCAAAATTACACCAACTGCCATTAAGAACACCACAAAGATTTTAAAGGTGTTGCTATAAGCATCGCTGGTGGCAAAACCGACAAATATCATTAACTCTGCCACAAAACCACTCATTCCTGGTAATGCCAAGGAAGCCATGGAACAAGTGGTAAACATGGCAAATATTTTACCCATTTTCTTGCCAACACCGCCCATTTCAACGAGCATTAAGGTGTGAGTTCTATCGTAAGTCGCACCAACCAAGAAGAACAAACTCGCTCCAATTAACCCGTGGGAAACCATTTGCAGTACCGCTCCACTCAAACCTAAGTCAGTAAAGCAAGCAATACCAATCAGCACAAAGCCCATGTGGGAAATTGAAGAGTAAGCAATTTTCCGCTTCAGATTACGTTGAGCAAAGGATGTCAAGGCGGCGTAAATAATATTTACAACCCCCAAAATGATTAATGCTGGCGCAACATAAGCGTGTGCATTGGGAAGCATTTGGGCATTCATCCGAATTAAGGCATAACCACCCATTTTCAATAAAATACCTGCCAGCAACATATGCACCGGAGCTGTAGCTTCACCATGGGCATCTGGTAGCCAGGTATGTAAGGGAATGATGGGTAATTTGACAGCGTAGGCTATCAAGAAAGCTGCATACAACCCAAGTTCCATTTTGAGGGGAAAATCTTTAGCCGCTAACGTTGCCATATCGAAGGTAACGTTATCGCCGTAAAATGCCATTGCAAGGGATGCAAGCAAGATAAATAGCGAACCACCAGCGGTATACAAAATAAACTTAGTGGCTGCATAAAGCCGCTTTTTACCTCCCCAAATTGACAATAGGAGGTAAACCGGAATCAATTCGAGTTCCCACACTAGGAAAAATAACAGCATATCTTGAACTGCAAATACGGCAATTTGTGCACCGTACATTGCTAGTATCAAAAAATAAAATAACTTGGGTTTAAAAGTTACGGGCCAAGCAGCTAAAACCGCCAGCGTGGTAATGAATCCGGTCAAAATAATTAAGGGCATTGATAAGCCATCTGCCCCTACCGACCAATTTAAACCTAGTTGGGGAACCCATGCATAACTCTCGACTAATTGCAAGTCAGGATTTGAAAAGTCATACTGGGTGTAAAAAGCGGTAACAATCAGCGCAAAATCTATTAATCCTACGATGAGGGAAAACCAGCGCACTGTTTTACCTTCTTTATCCGGAATGATGGGAACTAACAGCGATGCTGCGATGGGCAACAGGATAATCGTTGTTAGCCAGGGAAAATTAGCTGTATTCATTGAAATGGTTAGGAAGGAATTATAAATTTTGGCTATCAACTACTAGCTATTAATTAGCAGTTTTTTTTTGATTTGGCGGTAATGTTTCGCTTGATTTAACAAAAATTCCAAAAAGATGAAGGCAGAGAAACTAATTTATCTGCCTTCATCCCCATTACTCTAATTCTTCACCCTCCGGGTATCTCAAGCGTGGAGACGCTGCGCTAAAGGCATTTACTCCACCTGGGGAAATCCCAAGACCGTACTGTTTCACAAGTAGAAACGTAACATATTACATTTCTATATCAGGTAACACCAAAGACAATTACCAAGCCCAAAACAGCCCCAAAGATAATCAAGGCGTAGAGTTGTGCGCGTCCAGTTTCTATGTACTTGAGACTTTCACCGCTAAAAAGAGTGAAAAGTCCGGTGAGGTTAACAGCACCATCGACAACGCGGAAGTCAACTTCCAACACTTGTCTAGCTAACCGACGCAAGCCTAGAACAAATACGCGATGGTAAATATCGTCAAAGTACCACTTGTTGAGAGATAGCTCGTAAAGCGATGGAATTTTGTTTGCAATGGCTGCAGGGTCGATTTTTTTGACTCGATACATCAACAAAGCCAAGATAATTCCCACAACGGCGATCGCAACGGAAAGCCCCGCCATAGTGTAAAACTCTGTGGGATCGAATTCCGCAGCTTTTTCCATCACTTCTGCCAAGGTTTCGCTGGGTGGATAGATAAACTCCTCAAAATAGTTAGCATAAGGAGTTCCTAACAAACCAATTAGCATCGATGGAATCGCCAAAACCGCCAAAGGTAAGGTCATCGTCCACGGCGACTCATGGGGTGTATCGCTGTGTCCGTGACTGTCGTGAGAATGGTCGTCATGGGTAGATTCCAATTCTCCCTGCTTCATTGCTCCAGGGCCAAAATTGGGAGCAGCTTCTGCTTCTACAAGAATTGTAGCAGCGGAATTTTTCAACTGCTGCAAAATATTCTCATCTTTACCCCGGAATTGGCCTTCAAATGTCATGAAATACATTCTAAACATATAGAAAGCGGTAATTCCGGCAGTTAACCAACCAATGAACCACAAAAATGGGTTAACTGCAAAGGCAGAGCCAAGAATTTCATCTTTTGACCAGAAACCAGCAAAAGGTGGGATGCCCGAAATTGCCAAACAACCAATTAAAAAGGTGATTGCGGTAACTGGCATATACTTCCGCAATCCACCCATAGCTCGCATATCCTGAGCCACAACTGGATCGTGACCAACAACTCCTTCCATTCCGTGAATTACCGAACCGGAACCGAGGAACAGCATCGCCTTAAAGTAGGCGTGGGTCATTAAATGGAAGAAACCGGCAGTATATGCACCTACTCCCATCGCCAACACCATATAACCAAGATGGGAAATGGTAGAGTAAGCCAAACCTTTCTTAATGTCGTTTTGGGTTATGGCAATTGTTGCTCCCATAAACGCTGTAAATGCGCCGACATAAGCAATGACGTTCATTGCCGCCGGGACGTGTTCAAATACCGGGTACATCCGGGCAATGAGGAAAACACCCGCCGCCACCATTGTTGCCGCGTGAATCAAGGCAGAAATGGGGGTAGGACCTTCCATTGCATCCGGTAGCCAAACATGCAACGGAAATTGGGCTGATTTCGCCTCTGGGCCTAAGAAAACCAAAATCGCAAATACAACGGCGAGGAGGTTGCTCAGAGCACCCGTCTGCACGAGATCGGCTAGACGATCGCCCATGATCTCGAAATCGAAGCTTCCCGTCGCCCAAAAAAGTCCCAAAATACCTAACAATAGACCAAAGTCACCAACGCGGTTAGTCACAAAGGCTTTTTGAGCTGCATCTGCTGCTGACTTGCGATCGTACCAAAAGCCAACCAGCAAGTAGGAACACATCCCGACCAGTTCCCAGAATATATAAATTTGCACCAGGTTCGGACTGACTACCAAACCTAACATCGAGGAGCCAAACAAGCTGAGATAGGCATAGAACCTGACGTACCCCGGGTCATGAGCCATGTACCCATCGGTGTACACCATTACCAACAAAGCTACGCTGGTCACAATCGCCAGCATTACTGCTGTAAGGTGGTCAACAGTGTAGCCCATAGTCAGATGAAAGTTACCTGCTGCGGCCCATTCCAAGGTACGCGTGTAAGTCGGGTGTCCTTGGATTTGGCTCCACAACAAACTAAACGACAGCCCCATCGCCGCTGCCATTAAAGAGATAATTAATGCGGCGTTTAGCTGTCGTAGGCGGTTGGTCGCCTGATTAAACGAAATTAAGCCTAAGCCTACCAGCATCGCTCCTAAGAGCGGTAAAACTGGAATCAGCCAAGCATATTGATAGATTACTTCCATCACTGATGCCTACTTTTAGAATTCTCCACTAACTTAGAACATTGCTACGAAGTAGAAAAGAAATCGCTGCGACAGAGGAAGCCCTCCGTCCAATTTAATTATCTATCCGCCCCGCAGTTGTCCTGGTCGGAACTGTTAATAATTGTGACACACAGAATTTAGGATAAAATACCCCACCCGATAGTATTTGGGTGGGGTAATTAAAAATAGTTTTATTTTTATTGCTAATTTTCGCCAATAATTTCTCGTCTTTGAGAGTCTCCTCCTATAGGGCGGAGGTTATTTTCGTTTCACAGCCAGTCCGATCGCTTTCTCTTCATAAGGCATTCACTGCGTACCCCACAGCGATTGCTAAATTTATCCGATATACCCAATAATAAGAAAATATTTGCTTTTTCTTAAGGGATTATTGCTTGTATCCATAATTAAATACAAACTAACCGCTCAAATTTATTCTATGGTAGGTATTAGAAACTTTTTTTACCAAAAACCTTCCTTGATACAAACCTTTTAATTTACTCGTGCAAAAGAAAAAATATTTCTTTATTGACCGTCGATATCCCGAGTAAGTTGCGTTCAGCTTCGCTGGTGCCGGAGGCAATCGCGAGAACTGATTTAAGCACCAAGCCTTATGGGAGTGCAACCTAACTCTGCTGTTTTTCTACTACCGTAAATTTGGGGTAAATTTGTGTAGGTATCTTTGATACAGGACAAAGCCGCTAATAAATCTTCTCTACCGCTAAAACCTTCTAAACGCTGTTGCACAATGCCGTTTTCAATCAACAGCAAAGTTGGAAGTGTTTTTAATCGATAAGTGGTAGACAGTTTAAAATTATCATCTGCATTAACTCCAACTAACTTAATTTCTTCACCGCATTGAGACTTAAACTGCAATAATAAAGGTTTTATGATGCGGCATAATCCACACCAAGGTGCTTCAAAATTGACCAAAACTGGAACTTGAGATTCTAAAACTTCTTTTGTAAATGTCCGTTCACTAACCGACAACACCATGACGCCTCTCGAACTTAATGGTTTTCATATCATCCGTCCTAGCCATACTCACGCTGGCTGGAAACCTCTAAATTTTATTTCCGGGTATGAAGCCCGAAGGAAAATTTATTTCCCGTAAAACCCCCAGATGGAGCCGTATTCTAACAAGTTTCTGCAAATTTATGTTCGCGGAGCGTTTCCAAAGGTTAGAAGATGGCCGGTGCTGTACCAATTAAGTGGTTTATTTTAGCCGCACCCTCTGGATCGACGCGAAGCGTTTCCGTAAGCCGCAGTTCTACCTATGCCCCTAGGGCGATTGAAATAGTTTGCCCATTTTTTTTGGAAATTGTAACCCATCAAACTTCTGTTGCCGAAAATACCTAGGAAGGTAAAATTTATTTCGCCTCCGATTTATAGATGGCGTATCTCCTGACGAGACTAGTTTAACTCCCGTAACTTTTTAATGGTTTGTTTCCAGGAGCTACAAAAGGGCTTGAGCATTTATAAGTAGAAATTTTAGCCCCCTCCAAAATGTAGTTTAGTTGCCTTACTAAGGCTGTGAAATGGTTATCTTAACCCCAGACTCGTAAATTCTATACATGAAGTAAAACTCAACACTTGAGTCCCTGACATAGCATTTTTGTTATGTTTTTCTGACAAAAAGTTGGCTCAAATTGAGCATTACAGACGAATAGATGTTTTAGTCTTTTGCTTTTGATGAAAGCAGTCGTCATCCAATATAACCTCCTGTGATCAAACTGGCGTTAATTTCCTCAAGTAGGTTGATAAATAGGGTAACTACTACCATTTAATCTCCGCTGACTCAAAAAAACACCCCCCCTTTCATAGCTGTTTGAATTTATCCTACATTGAATTAGTCGCAACTGATGAGTCTTCAAATTTCAATATTTTCGTGGTAAACGCTTGAGGCTGTAAGTATTTGAGCAATAGTCGGTTTACCATTCTACCCTACTAGTTAAGCTCAACAAAAAGGGGTGAGACCACCAAAATAAAAGCACAAAGACCGTAACTCCGAGATAAGCGGGACGTAAAAATTCCTCACTTTTGATAGATTGACGACCATCAAAAATCGCAGCAAAAGGAATAACACTGGTGCGTTGCTTGACTTTTTCTGCTTCTTCGCCATAACGAGAATACAATCGGCGATCGCCATGCCAAACAGCAAATAAATGGTGCAATATTAAGCCGAAGGAGGTGATGAGCGTAAAAGTAGTGCCGATCCACAAAGTATGAGCAAAACACCAAATTATTTGCCCTACCATTTGCGGATGACGAGTAATACGAATAATTCCGGTTTCATAGAGATGAACTTCTGGCTTGGAGATAGCAGCAACTTCCAGTAGATTAAATGTAGCAGGATATAAAAATACAAAAGAAATTGCCGACAAGACCCATACAAGTGTCTGTATTCCGGGCACATTTTGTACCTGCCAAAGCTGCAAGCCATCATAACGATGGTTAAAAAAGTAAACAATCAGTATTACAGCTAACACTAAGCTGATAAGTGCAAATACAATCCGGTAAAGCCTTGCTCCCATCAGCTTTTCTGCTTTTTCCCGCAGGGCTGCTCCTCCACTGTGAGCAATTGCAAAAGTCAATAACAGTCCCAGCATGACACAATGAGTGGAGGTGAACCAATTCGGCACAATAGTATACATAGATAAAGTAATAATCAAGAAAATTAAATCCAGTACAACCAATACCACAAAGTTAACAATGGAGGATTTTGGTCAACATGTTGTGAAATCAGTCTGTCTCGGGTAATGCCTCCAAGTTTAATAGCCATTGTTATCATTCATACCGTGGTAAAACCTGCTCTTGCCTCCGCCCTGGGTTATTCATTAAATGTAGATTGAAGCTGAAATGGTGGCAGCCCTATAGCCCAAGTCAACATAGAACCCACATAAATTACAAGTATCGTATTTAGTTGGGTCTAAAAGAATTGGGTTGACCAAGGCAAGAGTAATGCAGAATCCAACCTCAATAACTAAAGCGATGAAAGCCCGAATGTTCCCAATATTACTCATGCAAAAATTCGTGGGTTGAGCCTTATGTCTGACCTTCCTTTTACTTTAGACCAGTTACGAATACTCAAAGCAATTGCCGCAGAAGGGAGTTTTAAGCGTGCTGCTGACAGCCTCTATGTCTCCCAACCAGCTGTGAGTTTGCAAGTGCAAAACTTAGAAAGACAATTAGATGTGCCTCTATTCGACCGTGGAGGTCGTCGGGCACAGTTGACTGAAGCGGGGCACTTACTTTTGAGTTATGGGGAAAAAATCCTTAGTCTGTGTCAAGAAACTTGTCGTGCTATTGAGGATTTACAAAATCTTCAAGGCGGTACTTTGATTATTGGTGCTTCTCAAACTACGGGTACTTATCTTTTGCCTCGTATGATTGGCATGTTCCGACAGAAATATTCAGATGTGGCGGTGCAATTACATGTTCATTCCACCCGCCGCACAGCCTGGAGTGTAGTTAACGGACAAGTCGATTTGGCAATTATCGGCGGTGAAATTCCCGCAGAATTAACGGATTCATTAGAAAAGATTCCTTATGCTGAGGATGAGTTGGCATTAATTTTACCCGCATCTCATCCATTCGCCAAATTTGAAACTATCCAAAAAGAAGACTTATACAAACTGCAATTCATTGCTTTAGATTCGCAATCGACTATTCGCAAAGTCATAGATCAAGTGCTAGCACGCCATGACATCGATACGCGGCGTTTAAAAATCGAAATGGAACTTAATTCCATTGAAGCAATTAAAAATGCCGTCCAATCATCCTTGGGAGCTGCTTTTGTCTCAACTAGTGCCATTACCAAAGAGTTACAAATGGGAATGCTTCACTTTACCCCGATTGATAATGTTGTGGTCAAGCGGACGCTGTGGTTGATTTTTAATCCTAATCGTTACAAGTCCAAAGCAGCAGAAGCCTTTAGCCGAGAAATACTGCCTCAGTTTGCCGCACCCGGATGGCATATAGACATGTTGAAATCATCACATACTTCTCTATCGGTAAATACTTTGGAAGTAGAGGCATCCAACCTAAAACAAAGCTAAAGTTATGTCAAAAATCTTTTGTCGCAGTTGTATCTGTCAAAACTGAATGCCATCCTTAGTAAGCCGTCTATCGATTAAGCACTTATTTGACCCAAATTATCGAGACAAACCCTTAAAAAATAGGCAGTTTTAGTATAGAAAAATACCTATTTTCCGCGAGTTAATTTGTTTTAAAGCCAAGAGACGGAATCTTAAAAATCGCGCAGTCTTGTTAAAAATATGGCATATTTATTACGTAATAGTTTGGATATTAAAGGCTGCGCTATTTTTATAAGGAAGGTAATAGTCCAAAGGTATTTACGGAAGTTGTAACCCTTGTTAAGTTGAGAAAATTATGTGTAAATATTTCTGTGGGACTATTTGAATAGGATTTTAACCTTGGACTAGTTGACTAATTGCTCGTGACTACAGACAAAAAATGGAAATTTACTGTACTCGTCCTCAGTGTCCCCGTCCGCAGAACCATTTTGTAGATTTAGATAATAACGCAACTCTAAGAACGGCACAGCAAAAATACTGTACTACTTGTGGAATGCCTTTAATTTTAGCCGGACGTTATTTACCGATAAAGCTGCTTGGAAAGGGGGGATTCGGAGCAGCTTTTTTGTCACGCGATCGCTATACTCCAGGAATGCGAGAATGCGTGGTAAAACAGTTTTTGCCAGCAGGAGATTTGAGTCCAACTCAACTACAATTGGCTGAAGATCTATTTGAAAGAGAAGCAGTAGTTTTAGAGGAAATTGGCTCGCAACACCAGCAGATTCCCGATTTATTTGCTTTTTTCCCTGTTATAGTTCCTGGCTTGGAAGAAAATAAACAAGACCAATTTTTTTACTTGGTACAGGAATATATTGACGGAGAAAACTTAGAAGAAGAATTGGTGCGTAGGGGCAAATTCTCCGAATCAGAAGTATTGTTTGTACTGCGTTCAATTCTCCCAGTACTGCAATTTGTCCACAGTAAAGGTATTATCCACCGAGACATCAAACCTTCTAATATAATGCGCCATCGTAACGGTAAACTCTTTTTACTGGATTTTGGCGCTGTTAAGCAAGTAACAAACAGCCCCAGTGGGGCTGGTAATTCTTCTACTGGAATATATTCCCTAGGATTTGCACCGCCAGAACAAATGTCTGGAGGAAAAGTATTTCCTTCAACGGATTTATATGCTTTGGCTGTGACTATTATTCTGTTGTTAACCGGAGAAAAAGATGTAACCGAGTTATTTGATGCTTACACCAATCAGTTGCAATGGCTAGAATTGGCAAATGTTAGTTCCCATCTTGGCGAAATTTTAGATAAAATGCTCAGCAATGCACCCTCGCATCGCTTTAAATCAGCTTCACAGGTTTTAGAGGCTCTTGATTCATCCGCCCAAGCAATACCAGATACTTCTCTCAATTACCATCAGCCCCAAGTAATATCACAACCTTTACCCCCACCACTCCCAAAACCATCAACGCCGAATCAAAAAAATCATTCAACGTTTTCTGTACTGGAATTATTGGCTGGTTCTGCTTTTAGTGGATTTGAAGGGGCTTTAATTTCTATTGTGTTATTGAGCTTACTCAAATCACCACCTTTCACTTTTGTTGCTTGTGCAGTGGTTTTAGCAATATTAATCTTTGCTCAAACCAGGCGATGGATTGAAAAGTGGGATTTAGTCATTATTCCGGCAATAACTTTATTAATTATATTTTTTATTCCTTTGTTACAAGGCGGACTTGCTATTCAAGGAATAGTTTTTCTCTCAATCGCCGCAAGCTTAGTTGCTGTTGGTCTCACTTCACTGTTTAGTCTAATCTATAAAATACTATACTTACTTCTTTGACTAAACTCCAATAGTCATTAATTCTAAATGAAATTGAAAAATAATTAATTTTATTAAAGCATTAAACTTTGTTAAAGATATGATTAAATAAATTGCAATTGGCTGCTGTAAAATGTATTTTTTAGCAGATAAACTATCTAATTTATTGATTTGCAACCTGGGCTCTTGAATCGAGATACTTTCTCGGAATATATTGCTGCTAACTAAAGTATTGTAGCTGCAATAATAGTTTTTTATGGTCTATAAATCAATATTTTTTGATAGTGTGAACTCGTTGTATGGCAACATATTCAGCACAAAAAATCAATAAGTCTACATTAATCTACATGGTCCGATCCCTCATTAATATTTTTTGTTTTTCATATAACTGATGATTTGGGCTTGATATTAATAGTAATGAAAAAAGCATATTTAACATTCTTAGGACTTACGCAACTGGCACATTTTGTTGTAGGGGCACGTGACACTTGCACTGAGTTTTAAGGTAATAATAAGGCAATCAGAGTACGGCACCATCCGAGTCTTGTGACAATCGCGTAAGTCCTGATTCTGCTATATGATTTCTGTGAATTATCAATATCGAGCTAACTTGTGGTTACTCTCAAACTTGATTTACAGGGACATGTCAAAAATAACGTATTCTACAATTTAGTTCCGTAAAATACATCTTTTGGACTTAAAATTTTATTCTCTAGAAAGTCGAGTGCTACATCTATGTCGCAAAAAAATGAGACCGCAGTTTTAGTTCTAGCCCTACTAATCACACTGGGATTAGTAGGTGGAGTATATTGGTGGTTGGCTAGAAGCTTTGATATCAGATTAGGTTTTATCAGTAATAATCAATCTCAGTCAAATTTGCAATCTGGTGCTTTTACTTTTGCTTCCGTACAAGAAATTCCTTCTGGATTGTTTAGCTATGGTGGTAGCACTACCTGGGCACCTATTCGCAAAGAAGTTGATTCTCAGATTAAAACTACTTTACCCAAATTTCAACTCCGCTATACACATCCAATCACAGGTACTCCAGGTTCTGGTAGTGGTATCAAAATGCTGCTGAACAATCAGTTGGCTTTTTCCCAATCCTCGCGAGCGGTGAAAGATAAGGAATACCAACAGGCACAACAGCGGGGTTTTAAACTTCAAGAAATTCCAGTTGCGATCGACGGTATTGCTATTGCTGTTAACCCGAATTTAAAGATTCCAGGGCTTACCCTACCTCAACTCAAAGATATTTACACTGGTAAAGTTACTAATTGGCAAGAAGTTGGCGGAAAAAATTTATCTGTAATACCTTATTCTCGCACGCTAGCAGCAGGAGGTACTGTAGATTTTTTTCACGAACATATCTTAGAGAGTGAAAATTTTGGTAGCAATATTGAATTCGTTGTCGATACCACTGAAGGCTTAAGAAAAGTGACACAAAATGAGGGGGGTATTTACTACGCTTCAGCACCTGAAGTGGTTGGACAGTGTACTATTAAACCCTTACCAATAGGTCGAACATCTAATTTTATTCCACCTTATAAAAATCCATTTATTCCACCTTCTCAATGTCCAAAAAAGCGAAATAAATTAAATACTGAAGCTTTTAAAAGTGGTAAATATCCTATCACCAGGAGGTTATTTGTAGTTGTCAAAAAAAATGTGCAAATTGACGAAAAAGCAGGTGTTGCTTATGCTGATTTACTACTGACAGATGAAGGTCAAAAATTAATTTCTAAAGCCGGATTTGTCAGAATTAGATAATGTCTAATGCTTCAAAGCTAATAGTCTCTTCATATATTCGCAATTGGCTATTAGCTGTTGTTTAAAAATGGAATATAGAAAACATTATTTATTATGTCACAGAAAAACGAAACGCCTATTCTTATTTTATCTTTATTAATCACTACTGGGCTTATAGCCGGTGGATGGTGGTGGTTCAATAGAAACAGTAGCTTAAATATTAATTCTCTTGTTAAAACTCAACCAAGTAAATCGGTTTCTGGTAATTCAAATACCTCCACAGTTGCCCCGATTTCAACACCAGAAACAAGCGGCACGACTTTCGCCTCTATAAAAAACGTCCCCGCAGGATTATTTAACTACGGAGGAAGTACCTCTTGGGCACCAATAAGAAAATCAATCGATCAAAAAATTCAAACCGCGCGAAAGGATTTTCGCTTGCGTTACGTACAACCGTTAAGTAGTACTCCTGGTTCCGGTTCTGGTATTCAAATGCTAATTGATGGTAAATTAACATTTGCTCAGTCTTCGAGGCCATTACAAGACAAAGAATTGAGCCGTGCCAAGCAACGCGGGTTTACTCTCCAACAAATTCCCGTAGCTATAGATGGGTTAGCAGTTGCTGTTAACCCTAGTATAAATGTTCGGGGAATAACCATAAACCAGTTACGGTCAATTTACACGGGTAAAGTAACTAATTGGCAACAATTGGGTGGTGCCAATATCCCGATCGCGGCTTACTCCCGCCGGGTTAGTGACGGCGGTACGGTAGAACTATTCGTTCAAGATATCTTGAGTGGAGAACCTATGGCTTCAACGGTGGAATTTGTTTCCACAACCACTCAAGCGCTACGAAAAGTAGCTAGTAACCCCGGTGCCATTTATTACGCTTCTGCCCCAGAAGTCGTTCCTCAATGTTCAATCAAACCCTTGCCGTTGGGGCGAACGCAAGAGCAATATGTTGCTCCTTACCAAGAACCATTCGTCCTCCCTTCTGAATGTCCTAGGTTACGCAACAAATTGAACATTGAGGCTTTCCAATCTGGAAATTACCCGATTACGCGCAATCTGTTTGTGGTGGTCAAACAAAATGGGCAAACCGAACAACAAGCAGGTGTTGCTTATGCCAACTTTTTACGAACTCAGCAGGGACAGGAACTAATTACCCAAAATGGGTTTGTAAGAATTCGCTGACTACTACTATCGCCGCCTTAGCTGGCTCTATTAATCGACTCTGCTGGCAAGCAAATTAGATTATCTCCTTGAGTTAGGATTAATCCGCGTTGACGTAACTTACCCATTAAGCGAGTTACGGTAACGCGAGTAGAACCAATTGCACTGCCAATTTGGGCGTGAGTGAGGGGGAAGGGCAGACAATAGCCACGAATTACTTCGGGGTCACTTTCGCTCATCGCCGGTTCTCCATATTCTTCAATTAATAATGTGAGGAATCCTAAGAGTCGGTCGATAGTGCGTCGTTGTCCCAAGGCACTCAACCACAGCAATTTACGCTGGTGCTGATACCTAAAGGCATCCATCACTTCGCGGCGAAAATGAGGCCAATTATCTAAATCATGCCAGTACATCCACAACACTGCTGTTTGGTCAACATGAGCGTATGACTGCAACGTAAAAGGTGATTGAGCAACAATTTCAAAGGGTTGTCCGGCACCAACAAAACCCAAAAATGCTTCTTCTGGAGTTCTGTTAATCCGGCGAGATGTTAACTGAGAAGCAGTGGCACTCACTTGAGCGGTTCCCACCATGCGGATCGCACCCCTTTGCACCAAATACAGCAATCCAGGTCTAGCTGGAATTCGCTCATCTTTGCTAAAGGTGCGGCAGCGATAGTGTTCTTGTGCCCAATCA
>JBHJJJ010000136.1:0-7858 GCA_050042755.1 Rivularia sp. (in: cyanobacteria) | reverse complement strand
TATAGCACTTATGAGTTCTTCAATTAAAGGTTCAATGCGAATACAAGCAGCTACGCTTAATCTTCTTTCTCGTCCTGGTAGTTGAATTAGATAAACTTCAACTATGGGAAATAATTCTTCAGCCCAGTTACGAAAACTTAGGGTTCCTCCTCCTGCGTGATGGAAACAAAATAACCGTAGTTTTGCGTTGGGGTTGGGTTTTGGGCAAATAATAAAAGAATTGAGCATGGGGCATTGGGCATTGGGCATTGGGAAGAAGTAAGAAGTAAGAAGTAAGAAGTAAGAAGTAAGAAGTAAGAAGTAAGAAGTAAGAAGTAATGAGTTATGAATTATACATTTAAAATTAATGGCTATAGATATCAATTAAACTGACATTATTCAAAATAAAAACAGAAGGGCACTAATTTACAACTTTTACGTCTGGAGTTGAGTTGATAAAACTATATTTTGTATCAATCCGCGTAAATTTATCAGAAAATTTTTAGATTAAAAGTATAACTATGTACTTTAAAATTTGGATTTAATTCCGGAAAATAAGCTTTAACTATGGTGGTTAAAATTATTCTCTACTGAACTATAAATGAATATAAAAATGTTTAAGCTTGTATTAAAAAAGCTATCATTTTTACTCGTGTTTGGCTTATTGGCTAATGGTTTACCCGGCAATGCTTCTGAATTCGATATGCTTTTGTGTCTGGAGTCTGGAAAAATAGCCAGAGATTCAAGGCATGACGATAATTATCGCAGAAGATACTACGATCGCGACGGAAGGGATGGAAGTCATGGGCGTAGTGGTAGAAATGGACGCAGTGGCAGAGACACTAATGTATTTGCTGATGGTTCACCTGTAAATCTCGATCTATCGGGTGGGGATGGTGAAGACGGTGAATATGGTGAAGATGGCGTGCGCCCCCGCTGTCGTCGTCGATATGGCTCGTCTGGGCGCAATGTGAAGCGCAATATACATGCACCGGATGGCGGTGATGGTGGTAGAGGTGGAAACGGTGGAAGTGGTGGAAATGGGGGTTCTTTAACTGTTTTTTACGATAATATTACCGATTTAAAAAGTATTTTAGTTCGCAGTGAGGGAGGAGAAGGAGGGCGTGGTGCACGGGGTGGTGCAGGTGCAAGGGGTTGCAGGTGTCGCCGTCGTAGTTGGAGTGTTGAATCCTGTAAGGGGAAAAAAGGTACGGATAGTTACAAATGTAAAAAGCGTCGTTATCGTTGTTACCAGGGTAGCCATGGGCGTGATGGTTCGGATGGTAGGGATGGAAATCGAGGAAGTTTAGGAACTTTGAGTTTAATTAAGGGTAAAAAACAGCTTGCAGCGGATAATCCGAGAGCAGAATTAAACTTTTCTGAGTTACAAGGTAAATCAATTCGTTTATCTAAGAATCGTTGGATTAATCGTAGAGGTGCTGTTTCTTTACTTGCAGCAGGTTCGGTAATTGCGGATGAATATCGGGAATTTGAAAAGCGTGTAGAAAGAGATTTTCAGGTAATTTGGCGCGAGAAGCAACCGATAAGTAGTTTTAAGGAAGCCACTCTCAAATTGAATTTAAATAACAGCGGTAAAATAGAAGTTGATTTTCCTAAAAAGCTGTGGCTTGATATTAGCAGTAACCAAGAAGATGATTTAACAAAACTGGTAGTTAACAATGCAATTCCTCAAAAGGAAGTAACTAAGTTAGAAGTTGCCGATTTTGCCGGAAATGGAAAAAATTTAAAGCTAAGTATAGTAGATTTAGCTCGTAAATCAGAAATTATCAAAACTCGGTTTCGGGTAAAGTACGAAATTGAAAGTGATGATTCTTTTGACGATACTGAATATGAAGCCGATATTCCTCCAGAATTTGTTACCCGCGATTACAACCGTTTTATTTTAGCTTTGGGTAAATTACCAATTCCTGAAGAAGGTTTACGTGTGGGTACGAAAGTTCGCGTCAAAATTGAAGTAATTCGTTCCCTAGGTAAACGAGAGACTAAACAAATTATTAATTGGAAAGGTAGGGTACGTAGGCGGGGTGGGATTTGAGGAAAAAAGTTAGGAGTTATGAGTTAGGAGTTGGGAGTTAGGAGAGTTTTAAGCTCAACATTATAATCTACTGCCTATGACGCACCTTACAACCAAGGGTACCTTGCGGAAGCAGTGGCTCTGCCATGCCTTATTCCCTATGCCCTATATTCAATCCTCGATTATAGTAAAAATAATACATCTACCAATTGAGGCTGCTGCCACCATAACGTGATTAGGAGACTTTTAAATAAATTCCGTGCTGCGTTTTTAAGGAATCAACCGAATACTTTGTTGGTGAGGGATAATACTCAACTTCCCCAAATTGCAGATAGTACCCGCGATAATTCTCTTCAAGATTCGACTCCTACAAGCTGGTGGCGAACAATTTTTGTTACCAGTTTGGGTGTGACTGTTTTGGTATTGGGGGTACGGAAGCTTGGATGGTTGCAGCAGTGGGAGTTGGATGCTTACGATAAAATGATGCTTTCACGCCCTTCGGAGCCACCCGATGAGCGAATTTTGTTGGTAACTGTTACTGAAGAAGATTTACAGCGATATAATAATTCCCTTGACGATCAAACGATTAATCAATTATTGAAAAAAATTAAATCTTATAAACCGCGTGTTATTGGTTTACAAATTAAACATTCCCAACAAACTAATTTAGCAACAGTTTTAAATAAAGATAATATTACTGCGGCTTGTGTACTCAGCGCTATGGGGGAACCAGAAATAGCACCACCACCTAATTTTGTTAGAGATAATGTTTTTAGCGATTTAATTACGAATATAGCTTTTAGTGATTTAGTTCCTGATAACACATTCGATCATGTTGTTCGTCGGGGTTTGCTATTTGCTACATCTTCCCCAGATAGTAAATGTCATACTCGTTTTTCTTTTTCCAGTAATTTAGCGATTAAATATTTAGCAAAACAAGGAATTGAACATTCTTTTCCAGATAATGTTTTTTATTTGGGTAATGTGCCTTTTCCTCGTTTACAAAAAAATTCGGGTGGCTATATAAATATTGAAAATGATGGTTATCAAATTATAATTAATTACCGCAATCACCGTAATGTTGCTAAAACTGTTAGTTTAACGCAGGTTTTGACAAATAAAGTAAATCCTAATTTATTTAAAGATCGTTTGGTAATTATTGGTAATGACGGCCGCCGTCGCGATCGAGGACGACTTACCCCTTATAGTAATTCTAAAGAACCACCGAGAGTTCCTCGCGTATTTATTCATGCACAAATAACGAGTCAACTGATTAGTGCGGTGTTAGATGGAAGACCTTTAATTTGGTATTTTACCGAGTGGCAAGAAGCTGTATGGGTATTGAGTTGGTCGATGATAGGTGGAGTTTTGGCCTGGCGAACGAGAAAACCTTTATTATTACTGGTTGTATCCGGTGTAACTATTGTTGGCTTAATCGGAATTTGTTACGCATTGTTTTTACAAGCTGGTTGGATACCCGTTGTACCTCCTGCTTTGGCACTTGTTTTTACTGCGATTGGCGTATTAGGTTACACTAGCTATCAAACTGAATTGCAAACGAAAGTAATTATTCTCCAAGTTGAAAAACAGAAGGAAGCTATAGAACAATTAAATACACTTTTAAATGAAACAACTGGTATTCAAGATGCACCTCGAAAACAATTTGTAGCTTCTCCTCCTGTTTTATCTTCTTTTTCTTCCTCTTCCTTACTTAGCAATCGTTACAAAGTTACCAGAGTACTCGCACAAGGTGGTTTTGGCTGTACTTATTTAGCGAAAGATACCCAACGCCCGGGTTTACCTACTTGTGTTGTTAAACAATTAATGCCAGCTAGAAAAGATACCAGATTTTTGCAAGTTGCCAGAAGATTATTTGACTCGGAAGCAGAAATTCTCGAACTTTTAGGACAACATCATCAAATACCAGAATTATACGCTTTTTTTGAAGAAGATAAAGAATTTTATTTAGTACAACAATTTATTCCAGGGCATCCTTTGAGTGAAGAATTACCACCTAAAAAGGATATTAAAAGTGAATATTATGTAGTTGATATCCTCAAAGAGCTATTAGAAGTTATCGCATTTATTCATCAACGCCAGGTAATTCATCGCGATATAAAACCGGCAAATATTATTAGATGCAATCAAGATAATCGTCTGGTGCTGATTGATTTTGGTGCGGTAAAATTAATGCAACCAAAATCAAAAGAACAAACCGAATTAGCCACCGTTGCCATTGGTACTCGGGGTTATACACCACCAGAGCAATTCGCAGGGCATCCCCGTCTGTGTAGCGATATTTATGCTCTAGGAATGATTGGTATCCAAGCTTTGACAGGGTTACATCCCCAAGAATTGCAACCGCATCCCGAAACGGGTAACCTGGAGTGGCGTGAATGGGCCCAAGTCAGCGATAAACTTGCAGTAATCTTAGATAAAATGGTGCGTTATAGTGCTTCTGAACGTTATAAATCTGCTGTGGAAGTCTTGGAAGATATTCGTAGTTTATAGTTAGTAGTTAGTGGTTAATAGTTAGTGGTTAATAGTAAGTAGTTAGTAGTTAGTTGTCAGTAGTTAGTGGTTAGTTGTTAGTTGTTAGTTGTTAGTTGTTCACTGCTCACTGCTCACTGTTGAATGGGAATGGTAATTAAAAACTCTGTTCCTTCTCCTAATGTGGAATTACAAGTAATTATACCATTGTGCTTTTCTGTAATAATTTGGTGGCTAATAGATAAGCCCAATCCAGTACCTTTGCCGATAGGTTTAGTAGTAAAAAAGGGATTAAACATATTTTCAATTACTTCTTCGCTGATTCCTAAACCATTATCGCTGATGTGAATTTTGACGCTGTTTTCTTCTATTATTTGAGTGCAAATGCGAATTTGTAAGTTTTCTTTTCCACTTTCTTCCAGTGCATCAATAGCATTACTCAAAATATTCATAAATACCTGATTAAGCTGATTGGGATAGCATTCTACTAAAGGTAATTCTTGATATTCTTTAACAACTTCAATAGCCGATTTTTGTTTTTTATTTTTTAATTTATTAGCCAAAATTATCAACGTACTGTCTATTCCTTGATGGATATCAACAGCTTTAAATTCAGCTTCGTCATGTCGTGAAAAGTTACGTAACGATAGAACAATTTCAGTGATTCTTTCGGCTCCTATCTCCATAGAATCCAACATTTTTGGTAAATCTTCTTGCAAAAAATCGAAATCGATGGCTTCTATTTCTTTTATAACGGCAGGTGTAACATTAGGATATTCTTGCTGATAAAGTTTCACTAATCCTAATAAGTCTTGAATATATTCTTTGGCATGACTGATATTTCCATAAACAAAACTTATTGGATTATTGATTTCATGGGCTACCCCAGCAACCATTTGTCCTAAAGCCGACATTTTTTCTGTTTGGATTAAATGACTTTGGTTTTGCTTCAATTTTTCTAAGGCTTCTTCAAGCTGTTGCATTTGCTCAGAGTTAATTTGTTCCCGTAAAGCCAATTAATCAGCCATTAAATTAAAGCTTTTAGCTAACTCTCCAATCTCATCATTTGAAGATATCTCAGCCCGTGCTTGCTGATTTCCTTGAGAAAAATCTTGGGTTGTTTTTTGCAGGCGTTTGATGGGATTCGCAATTGTTCTTCCGAGTAGAAGTGCTAAACCTATATCTATCAATAAAGCTAAAGCAGCAATAACTCCTTGTAGCAACAAGCTGTTTTTTAGCAGTAAATTTAATTCTGTTTCTGGAGTTCCTCTGATCAAAACTCCAATGGGTTTTCCTGTTAAATTAATAACAGTTTTTGCTGCTACAGTATAAGTCTTTCCTTTGATGGAAATTCTCTTAGTAACTGTCTCACCTGATGCTTTTACTGCTTCAAAGAGTAGAGCATCATTTGGTAAAGCAACATGATGCAAATATTTATTCTGTGAAACCTCTTTTTCTTCAGTTTCAGAAGTTTGTCTAACATCTAATGCCGCTGTTGCAAGTGTGAATTTACCAGATTCAGAACGTAAATAAACACCACTATAGCCACCATTTTGCGATGCTACTGCTTGATCGACAATTGGAAATTTACGATTTACAATATCCCCTGAGATCAATGCTCCTATTACTTCCTTTGTGTTTGGATCTTTGACTGGGGTGACAACGTAGCGAATAAGTATTGGTTGATTTTCCAATCCTAATGGTAGTGGCGGAGATTCTTTTTGCAATTCTTCCCAATTAAGGATTTCGCAGCTTTTTATCTGTTGAGATGATTTTATCGCTTCGGTTACCAATTTGTTCGGGTTAAAAATTTCTCCAGTACGATTGGCATTGGCATTGACAATAATTCGTGAGTCTTTATCTACTAAAGTTGCATATTCAATTTCTCTCGCTTTGATTTCATTCTGAAGAATCTGTTTTACCCGTTTCTCTAAATCCAAGCCTAAAACCTGAGATTTGCCCCTGGCTTTCGCAGCAGCAATTATCGCCGGGTTATCCGATTGTCCGCGAAAACCAAATTTCATTTGATTGATTTTAATGTTATACTTAATGTCCGTAACAGCAAGTTCAGATTTAGCTTGATTAATTAATACACTGCGCCCTCCCATAACAATTAAAAAAGCACCAACTCCTACAAGTCCAAATATAGAAATGGCTTCCGAGGAAAATAATCCTATTAACTGTTTGCGCCAAATCGGTAGATTACTCCACCGCTGAAAAATATTATTTTTTGTATTCATAAAAGAAAATAAAATCAATCAAATACTCAAAGTACTACTTATAGGTCTATATTTCCCCTAATTATAAGTAAAATAACGATTTATAGCTTTTTTAGCTGTTTTACTGCTGACGGAGTTTTCTGTAATTAGTTTCCAATTAAATACAGAAATATCAGGAAGATAGACTTATATCTTGTACCTATTTCTCTAAAATATGAAAAATTGAAAATCTGTGCCATAAAGCTACATTATTTTACTTGATTTTTATTGCTAAATTAAAATTTTCAGGTTAATACTGAGTGATTTAAATAGATTAATTTTAATTTGCACAAAATGTGAGTAGAGATCGAGCTTATTGTATATTTTAAGTAATATCTATAACTGTTATCAGGAAAATTACTTTATAATTTTTGATAATATATATCTGAATAATTTAATGCATATCAAGCCTTCTGATAGAGATACTTCACAACAGCAAAATCACACCGGTTTGGCAAATATTGCTATTATTGGTTGTGGCTATGTGGGAACTGCTGCTTCACGCTATTGGTATCAACAAAAAACACATTCGGTAACAGCAACTACTACAAGAGAGGAGCGGGTTACTGAATTACAAGAAGTTGCTAGCCAGGTGTTAGTCATGAAAGGAGACGATTCCCAAGCTGTAAAATCGCTGCTGCAAAATCGGGATACCGTGGTTTTGAGCATTGCTCCCATTAGCGCACGCCAAGTCGATGCAGAGGTATATCGAGAAACTTACATCCCGACTGCGAAAAATCTGATTACAGCGTTGCAGGAGACTCCCAGCGTTAAACAGTTAATTTATCTCAGTAGCTGCTCGGTATACGGCAATCAAAAAGGTGAGTGGGTTGATGAAAATTCCCCAGTTGATACTAACGGCGAATATAACCAGGTGCTGTGTGAAGCAGAACAGCTTTTGCTAAACTCCGCTAGTGAAGATGTAAAGATTACTATCCTGCGTTTAGGTGGAATTTACGGCCCCATACGGGAAATTACAAAGCGCTTTGCCCGCATTGCTGGTTAAACCATGGCTGGAAGCGGTGCAACTTTTACAAGTTGGATTCACCTCGACGACATTATTGCAGCTATGGATTTTCTGTGTCAAAAAAGATTG
>JBHJJJ010000135.1:0-5525 GCA_050042755.1 Rivularia sp. (in: cyanobacteria) | reverse complement strand
ATCCAAATAGCAACATATTTTCCTACAATCCTTTAAGAACAAAGTTTTTTAGTGAAATCCTGGGAACCTCTACCTGGATAACACTTATATTGCTTGCCAACCCAAACCATTTTCCATAATTTACCATCAGCCCCAGATGATTCAAAATCTAGACGATGACGAATTCCATTTAGAGAATCATCTAAAAGACCTGTTTCGGTAACTATAACAGTTTTAAAGCGAGGTTCAACTATGTCTACTGTTACATCCCTCTTGAAATTTCCTTCTTGAGGCTCTTCCTCAGGTGGGGGGAAAGCTGCAATTGCAATTTCTTTTGGATTATTTCCTGTTAAAGATATGCCTTGAGGAAGTTGACTTAAATCTACTGAGTTGTAATTTTCTCGCTCTTTTTTAGCTGATGTCGAATCTACCGAACAACCAGTAATATTTAGTAAAGTTATTCCTGCGAGTGTCGTACAAAGTAAAACTATAAACTTCATTTAATAGTAGCTAACTAGTTATGTATTTTCATATATAATCAACATTTATCTATGTAGTTACAAGATTACCTTGTTACAAAGTTATTCCTGTCTTGCTAGAAGATTATCGGCAGGAGTGAGAGGGGGAGAGAGGGGGAAGAAATTTTTATAGGTAATGAATTCGCGGGATTTGTTTTAGCCCGATACCTTTTTACACTTTATATTTTTTTAACGCAAAGGTTCACTAAGGTTAACGCAAAGGAACACAGAGGTTTTATTTAAGTTTTCTGTTTGGTTTGGTAAAAGTTGATCGGATTCCTATATGTATTTATCTAAGATTTATTACGCACCCGATCTAATATCAAATGTGTCCTAGCATTAAAGATACGATTCAGTTGTTTGTGAGGTTCAATTTCTGTTAAAAAACTGTTAAATATTTGTTTACGCAATCCGCTTTCTTTATCTCTGAGTGTAGTTTTGTAAATATTTACATCACAATCTTTTTCTGCTTCTTCAAATAACTGATTTATATTATCTTGGCTTTCTTGAGAGGATTGAGATAGTTGCTTTAGTAGCTTCTCAAGTTGCTCGGGGCTGAAAACCGATCGATCGAATAATTTTTTCCCTTCAATTTTTTTGAGTTGCTTTTCTATAGATTTGATTTTATTTTCTAGGATTCTAATATCTTTATCATTGTGTAGAGGTTTATAAATTTTTGCCCCACGATACTGGGTAAAAGTAGACTTTTTGATTAATTCTTCTCGACATTTCTGTGCAATAGTATCTTTTGAAGAATAGAAACACTTTTTCAGTGCAATAACTAAATCTTGGTTAACCTGCTTATTTTTCCTAATTTCATCAATAACTACTCCAAGAGATTGCCAATTGTGCTTCCTCGAATCATAGCCTACATCTTTTACCAAATCTTGCCAAATAACTTTAAATACCGCTAATAAAAAAAGTTCCGCCACTCAAACAACCTCTGTTTAGTCATCAAGTATAAGTTACTACTAAAATTTATACTAAAACTGAGGATTAAGCTTAAGTATTATCACTCTATATTTGCTGATGTGCGATCGTCAATTTAAAATTTTTATCAAGCGTAGGATGGATGGTGTATCCGCCACACCCTAGGCTGTGGGGGAACCCGTGAAGAAATTGTGAATCTTGATTCTTTCTTCTTCACGGGCACCCATAAGAATTTACTCGTTGCTGGTTTCTGTTGGCTTTTCCTCTGGTTTTTGAGGAAACTGGGATTGTTTTGCAAAGTATTGGGCTACTAATTGAGATGTCTGGGGATTGTAAATCCGTAGATAATTCCAATAGTTACCGAGTACTTGACGGACATAATTTTTGGTTTCAGGAAAGGGAATGATTTCGACAAATTCGTCTGGATCTTGTGTTGGTAGGGTTTTCAACCACTTAGAAACATTTCCTGGCCCTGCATTGTAACTGGCGATGGCTAACAATGAATTATTTTCGTATTGCTTGTGGGTGCTGTCTAAATACCACGTACCGTACATGACATTGTCTTCAGGATCTTCTAAATCGGTGGTGCTATAATCCACGTTGATTTGCGGTGCAATCCATTCCGCCGTAGTTGGTAGTACTTGCATCAAACCTACAGCATTGGCGATAGATCTTATTTTTTCTTGAAATCTTGACTCTTGACGTATCAGTGAAACTACTAGAAAGGGATTAAGTTGACGTTCTTTAGACCACTTGTTAATTAGGTCAAAGTAGGGAAAGGGATAACGAGCCTGCCAATACATATTTTTTTGACTCAATTCCTGATATTGAGTTCTTTCTTCAGGTTGTTCCCTATCTTCTAGTTTGGCCACTATGGAAATTCCACCTACATAATTTCCCCTGGCCAACTGCATCAAACCCTCAGTAAACTGTTCTGCTACTGTTGGCTGTGCCTTGTTTTGAAATTCAGTTTCCCATTGCAGCCAAGCGTCTCGTTCTTGTCCTAATAAATACAACTCCTTGAAAGTATTGGAACCGGCGGGTGGTAAGGGACGTACCCGATCTTTAATTTCCGGACTCATGTCACGTACGGTATTAAAATTACCAACATTCAAGCCTAAAGTGGCGGCAGAACGCCATGCATAGTAAGAGTATGGAAAGTGACCAACAACATACTCATAAGCTTGTCTTGCTTCTGCTTCTTTACCAAGTTTAGTCACCCATTTGCCGACCCAAAAACCGGCTCTAGGAGCCAAAATACTAGTAGGATTATTTACAGGAATAGGTCCAGCCCATTCCCATGCAGCTTGATAATCTTTAGCTTTCGCTTTTTGCTGCGCTACTTTCCAGCGGTATTCTGCTGCTTCTTCGGTGTTCGCAAACTGAGTAATCAGTAACCTTAAGGCTTCCCTGGCACCTGAATTATTTCTTTGGGATTGCAGAATTTGAGATTTACGAATTAGCGCTTCCCCAGCAAATTCTGGGAATTTAGCGATTACTTGGTCGAGAAAAGGTAAACTTTCGGTACCGCTTCTAGTTAATTCTGCCAAACGTAAAAGTGCCTTACCAGTTTCCCTTGCCTCAGGAAACTCGCTAAGCATTTGTTGAAAAACGGCTCGAGCTCTCTCTCTTTCCCGACTAATTTGCAATCCTCTGCCATTGCGGTAGAGATTTTTTGCATTGGGAGTCGCTTTTTCGTAAGCGGTAGCTGCTTTGCCAAATTCTTTACTTTCCCAATACCCATTACCAATTACTTCCCAATCCTCTGGTGTAAGGGTTGGTTCGTTTACTAGCCGATTTAACACCGGAACAATTCCCGGTTGCTCAAAAGCGTATTTTGCCAGAATTAACTGCAATTGTGGTTGATCGGGATTTTTCGCCAAGCGTCCTCTAATAATTTCCCACGTTAGGGGATGAGAAGGAAAATTAGCGATCGCGCGATCTTGATATTCCTCGACTCCAATTAAATACAAAGCTTTAGCAGCAACTGGTTGTTCGGAATATTGTTTAACAACAGCCTGCCTTTTATCGGAAGCTTTACCATTTTCGCCCAGGATACCGTATGCACGAGCCTGCTGTAATAAAACATAAGGCGCTAGAGCTTTATAATCTCTTTCAAGACCATTAAGTAACTCTAGTGCTTCCTTTGCTTGGTCATTTTCTAGTAAATCATTAGCTAAAAGATAACGAGCGCGATATTGTTCAATTGAAGTCGAACCCTTGGCAATTTCTGTCAATTTCGCGATACGTGTTTCCGGGGGTTGATTCACCAAAGGTAAAACAACAGATTTGGCTATATTCGCCTCATTTATAAGCTCAGATTCACCATTACCATTAAATAACTGCCCCAAATTTTTACCATTTTGAGGTGCTGAAACCATAGCTCCAACCAGGAAGGCGCAGATTCCTGCGCCAGCAATCAGAGAAATTTGTTTTTTCTGTAGCTTCTTCAGCATTGATACCCGCTGAGAATTTCACAAGAATATCTTGCACTTTACCATCACTGGTGGTCAAATTAACCTATCTTATTTATCATTTTTCAATTTTTTCTGAGATTTTTTCAAAAAAGGGCATTGAGTAGTGAGTAGTGAGTAGTGAGTAGTGAGTAGTGAGTAGTGAGTAGTGAACATTCATTCACAACTCCTTGTCTCCTTGTCTTAATTAATCTCCTCGTGCTAACTCCGGGGTTCTACCTTTCAAGCCAATCATTAACTTGAGATTGAATATTCTGATAAAAGATACGCGCTGCATCATCCATAAGCCAAAGCGCCTTGCGATGACTACAGGTAGGAATTTATTGGAAAAGACTCTATCTAATAAATCTGTAAAACCCAAAATTGCTAGATTTTCTCCTTTGCGCCAACCTTCGTAGGTTTTGAGTACCTTAATATTTCCAATATCTTTACCAGCAGAATGGGCTTCTTTAATTACTTGAGCTAAAGCTGCTGCATCGCGAATGCCTAAATTTAAACCTTGTCCACCTACGGGATGACACTTGTGTGCCGCATCACCGACTAATGCGAGTCTATGCAAGACGTAACGATCGCTTTGCATTAACTGTACTTGAAAAACGAAGCGCGAGCCTAGTAATTCCAATTTACCCATTTGTTCGCCGAAGCGTTTTTGCAATTGCTCCAAGAATTGCTCGTCATCTAAAGCACACAAGGCTTTTGCTTCTTCATGGGGTGCAGTCCAAACAATCCGACAGCGGTTTCCTGGTAGCGGTAAAATTGCAAATGGTCCGCTAGATTGAAACTTTTCGTAAGCAGTATTGTTGTGAGGTTTTTCTGGTTTCACAAATGCTACAATACAAGACTGCCAATATTTCCAACCCCTGGTTTTAATCCCAGCAGCTTGACGAATACGCGATTTACCTCCGTCAGCAGCAACTATTAAATGACTGCGAATTGTACGTGTTTCTCCTGCGACTTTAATCTCTACCGTCGCTATATCTTGGAGATAATCTGTACTTATAACTTCTGCCGGACATAAAAAAGTGATATTGGGACTGTTTTTGACAAACTCTTGCAGAGGATAGAGTAAGGCTTGGTGTTCGGCAACATAACCCAAATCTTGGCTACCAATATCCGAAGTATTAAATTCTACTACACCTGGATAATCGGCATCGGAAAGACGAACGCGATTGTAAGTTTCAATTTGGGGTAATATTTTATCCCAAATTCCAATTCCTTGATAAATCAATGCCGACAGCATATGTATTGCATAGGCTTGCCCTTTCGCTACTGATGCAGATTGTACTCTTGCCTCAATTAAAAGTATTCTTAATCCCGAATCATTTAATGCAGCAGCTAAAGTTAAGCCTATAATTCCGCCGCCGACAATTACCAAATCGTAATCGTACCCTCGTTTCTGTGCGAGGGATTGGGTAGGTAGTTGTTGAGAAAGCTGCGCTTGCGCCATTGTTAAAATAAATCACAGGCTTTTTACTATTGTGACGCAATTTGAAGAATTTAGACAAGTGGGGAGGGGATGGGGGGATGGGGAGATGGGGAGATGGGTAGTTGGGCATATGGGCGGATTGCACATCGCGATTATGTCAATCGCTTCACTTTTTTCTTCTTCGCTTATCTCTATATG
>JBHJJJ010000134.1:0-12058 GCA_050042755.1 Rivularia sp. (in: cyanobacteria) | reverse complement strand
GAGATGGGGAGATGGGGGGATGGGGAGATGGGGAGCTTGAAGTAGCGAGTAATGAATAATTTGTCCGCGAATGGTTGGTTTACTCTCAGATAAGAATAAGTAATAAAATAATTATTTATTTGCTACTCACTCCTAACTCCTCACTACTCACTCCTGACTCCTAACTCCTAACTCCTAACTCCTCACTCCTAACTCCTAACTCCTAACTCCTACCTCCTACCCTTTAATCTTTTTTTAATATCGTTCGTTCAGCTACAGTTCTACTGGGTGTAGATGAGCAAGAATATGAATAAACGCTTTGTTTGTGCAGCTTTTCCTATACATTATGCTGCTTTTATATGAAACCTCGAATTGTTGTTTGTAGTTTAGGACGTACCGGATATAAAATCTTTCGTTTGTTGAGACAGCAGGGGGCGTTAGTTGTTGGTATTCATCATCAATCGATTTCTGGCGAAAGGGCGGGAGATGTGATAGTTGGCGATTTACACGCAGCTAGTACCCTCAAGGCAGCAGGAATTCAACAGGCGAATACTCTTGTCATAGCTGGAGGTGATGATGCATTAAATTTATGGATTGTCATGCAAGCACGGGTACTTAATCCCCGCATTAGGATAATCAATCGCTTTTTTAACACTAGTTTGGGCGATCGTTTAGATTATACTTTGCCAGACCATTTAAGTATGAGTGTTGCGGGTTTGGCCGCGCCAGTGTTCAGTTTTGCCGCACTCGGAAATAAAGCGATTGGACAGATTAAATTATTTAAACAAACCTGGCCGATACACGAAGAATATATTCATCAATATCACCCTTGGAACGGTCGCAAACTCAATGATTTATGGGAAGATCGTTCCCGGATGCTGATTTATTATTTGCCTGTAGAAGGCAATTTAGATTTAGTATCCGCAGTTACCTCTGGACACGAACTTCAAAAAGGCGATCGCCTTATTGTCGGTACCCAACCCCAAGTGCGTACAACTCGTAAATCACTGATAACCAAATTGCTCAAAGTTTTAACGAATTTACGGCAATTTAGACATCATGCTCAATCAGTTTTGGTGGGAGCAATGTTGCTAATGATGATTATTTCACTAGCAACTCTTACTTATGTATCTACCGAACTTAATATGTCTGTAATCGATGCCCTCTATTTTTCTGTCGGTATGATTACAGGGGCTGGTGGTAACGAAAAAGTCGTAGAGCAAGCCCCTAACAGCGTTAAGTTATTCACTGTTGTCATGATGTTAGTTGGGGCGGCAATATTTGGTATTTGGTATGCTTTGCTCAATGATTTTGTCTTGGGAACCCGTTTTAAACAGTTCTGGGATGCAGCACGAATACCGAGGCGCAATCACTACATTGTCTGTGGCTTGGGTGGTCTTGGAATCAAAATTGTTCAACAACTTTATAATAATGGACAGGAAGTTGTAGTCGTTGAACCCAACAGCAATGGTAAATTTGTCAATACCGCTCGCAGTTTGGGTATTCCTATAATTCATGCTGATGCCAGCTTCCCAGAGACTCTCAAGTCTTGCAACATTACAAATGCTGCCTCCTTAATTGCCGTTACCGGTAACGATGCGACTAATGTAGAAATTGCTCTCAAAGCCAAAGGATTATCACCTAGTATTCCCGTGGTAGTAAATTATGCAGATCCTGATTTTGCCCGCATGGCACAAGAAGTATTTGATTTTGAAGCAGTACTAAGCCCCGCAGAACTTGCTGCTCCTGCTTTTGCTGCCGCAGCCTTGGGCGGGAGAATCCTTGGTAATGGCATCACCGCAGATAGTTTATGGGTAGCCTTTGCGACAATAATTACACCTTCCCATCCATTTTGCGGTCAACAAGTTAAAGAAGCAGCGATGTATGCCGATTTTGTACCTTTATACGTAGAAACCAACTCTCAAACCATACACGGTTGGGAATTACTCGAAATCTGTCTGAGTGGTGGGGACATGTTATATTTAACGATGCCCGCAACTCGCTTGTATCAATTGTGGCGCTATACTCCCAAAATCAATGCTGTTAATTATTAATTAGAGAACAGATGGGAGCAAGATTTCCGATTGTTTCATATTAAAACTCATAACTCTTAACTCCTAATTCATAACTCTCAACTCCTAATTCATTCCCTTATCCATTCAACTACGCCCAGGAAATACTGTGGAGTACCAAAGCGTGAGCCAATCCTAGAAATGTTGACGTTTACTCTTATTAACTCGCCATTTTTACGAATAAGTTGCTTTTGTATTGAATTAGCGTTAGTTTTACCATTGAGAATATCAGACATAAACTCGATGGAAGAGTCTAAATCATCTGAGTCTATAATATCTTGCCAGCTTAAATCCAATAATTCTGACTCAGAATAGCCGATAATTTCGCAAAAACGTGGGTTAACCTGGATAAATTCCCCAGATACCTCTGTCTGATAAATTCCCACAGCAGCTTGATCGAAAATAGCATATAAACGTTCTTCACTTTCCCGTAAAGCATCTTCCGTCCATTTGCGTTGGGAGATATCTTCGACTGCGGCTAAAAAATAATCGGGCATTCCTTGTTGGTTGTGTACCAGCGAGACACTAATATTAACCCATTGCTCTCGATCGTGTTTATTCCACTTATGGATAAACCGTTTTTGTAAAGAGTAGTTAGAAATCTCCTTCGTAAATAACTGTCGCAAGTGCATCAATTCGGTTTCAATATCATCTTGATGGGTAATATCTTGCCAACTTAGCTGCTTTAAAAATGATTCTTCATAACCGACTATCTCACAAAAACGTGGATTGACTTGCATAAACTCACCTGAAAGGGAATCTTGATAAATTCCCACAGCGGCTTGTTCGTAAATAGCACGAAAACGCTCCTCACTTTGCCTTAAAGCTTCCTCTGCGATTTTGCGTTGAGTGATATCTCGTGCAACCCACAACACACTTTTATCCGAAATTGGAGAAATGCTAGCGCTAAACCATACTTGAGTATCTTCCTCTTCTAAAAGGTAATCAAAATGTAAAGTTTTTTGTGTATCTAAAGTCTGTTTAACTTGGTTTAAATAGGTTTGGGCTGTTTGTTTCTGGAAAAAAAGTTCCGCAGTTTTATTAATCAATTCATTAGTAGTGGTATCGGAATCACTAACACAAGTCGGTAGAATTTCTACATTAGACAAATTATTGTCTTGAATGCTTACCACCAGCATGATATCTTGTATGGCCTCAAAGATAGCCCTTAACCTAGCTTCAGAACTAGTTAACTTATCCTCAAGCAATGTACGAAAGCGAGTTTCTTTTTGCAGCTTTTGGTTTAAATTTTGATTATCAGCTTTTGTTTGTGCCAGAAAATCCTGCAATTTCTGCAGAGTTTGTTTAAATTTCACATTGCTTTGTCTGTGATTAATCAGTGTTAAAGCATCTTTTACGACGTTATTCGATGTGTTAGCTGCACAATTATCGTTAACGCCTGGAGAGTTTTTAGAGTCTTGCATAAATAAACCATTTCGATCGAATTATTGATTGCGACAGAATGAATAAGTAATTCGGCGTAAAATAATACAGGTATGCCCGCAGCAATTAGAACGCAGTCAGTTCGCGATCGCAGTAATTTGAAGTTTTTTACGTTCTGTTACACAATGCCAGTTTATTAGCGTTTAACTAACAGCGATTAATTTTTAGAACTTACACCATCCGTTTCTTTTTTAAGGAGAGCCACTCTCCTTTTTAGATTCCGCCAGCCATTACTCTGCCATGATTCTCAAGGCAGCGCATTGCCGGGGTTGGAGGAATTGAAAAATCTAGATAGAAAAATAGTTTACGCAATCCCTGTGTAAATCCTGATTTTGTATAGTTCCAGAAGATAACTCCAAAACAATTAGTTAAAATATAGTGCTGCTGATTAATAATAATGACACTAACTTTTATGTAAAAACAAGTTTGATTTAAAACATTGAAATTTATCTTAATCCTATTTTATTTATTGAATATATTTACCCAAACACCCCAAAGTAAAGTATTTTAACGACTAATGATCTTAAAAATATCAGCAATAATATGTATAAAAAGTACAAATTTTTTTATATAATATACAGCTTAGTGTCTTTTATCTAAAGCAGCGAACTACTTATTTCTTACAGCTTTTAAAAGATAATTAGACAGCTCGCAAAAACCTTCACCTTCCTTATTCTGAGTCACATAAGCTGGTTTATGGTGTAATTTCTTCACATATTCCAGCACGTTGGCAACACCAACAGATGTACCAAAATAATTCTTGTCGAACAAACTTTCATCGTTAGGGCTATCGCCAACGGTAACAACTTCATCGGAGCTATATTCAGGAAAATATTCTTGCAGTACTTGCCATAACCCTATAGCCTTATCTTGTCCCAAAGGTTTTATATGACACTGAACATTGCTATAGGTGAATCCCCAACCTAATTCCCCACATTGATGTGAAAGGGTTTTTATGATGTCACTACTCAAACCGGCGACATCAAAAGTCCAATCTGTAAGGCGAAAACGATTATCCTCCGATTCTTTAATTTGCGGAAAATTACGCTTTATTTGCTGAAAAACAGCCGCTAAATCTCTTCTATGTTGATCTAAATCTTGTATAGGTGTAATGGCAAATGCTTCCTCCCTTTGGGATGGATAAAATAACCCGCCATTTTCAGCAATTGCCCCTACGACTGGTAAATAGTACGCCAAACCGCTAACCCAACCAGCAGAACGCCCGGTAACAATTATCACTTTGATATTCGCTGCTGCTAAATCTTGTAAGGCTTGCAGCAGTGCATTCGTAAATTTACTTTTTGTGGTTAAGGTACCATCCATATCAGTAGCCACAAGACGAATTTTGCTAAAGCAATTGCTGTGGGGAGGTTGGGGAAGTGATAAACAGGACATTTACAATAAAAACGCTTGTGTAAAAAAATCAGAAGTCAATAGTCAACGATCAATTATCGATTTGATATGTATTTTTTCCCAAGAAAATATAATCATATCGCAAAACGAAGTTGTAAATTTGGGCATCCTAACAATTAGGAGTCCAATTTTTTTGTCCATTATGTCAACTTCGATGCTTATTGCTAAATCTCCCACAGCAAAAATTACCAACACACCTCAACAGCTTCCCGTAGCGAAGGATACTCAATTACCGATAATGGTATCAGGAGGACTTACTGTGATGGTAATTATCTTGATAATCTATGGCAAAATCCAAATTAGTAAGTTAGAGAAAAAACTTAGGTTTGAAAAATTCCGCACCCGAGAGTTAGAGAAAAAGCTGAAACTATCTCTCCAAACGATTCGCAAAATGGAAACAAACCCCGATTTGATTAACTCCCGAGAATTTAATCTCGATTATTTGCGAATGCGGATGGAGGAAGAAGTTTTCCACTTTGCCATTGTTAATCAGATAAAAATCAAAATCAAAGATAAAATTTCTCAAGCACTCCGTCCAAATCATTCTCAACAAGGAGTTGTAGGAATTGCCAGTAATGCCGGAAGACAGATAGATGAAATTTTTGATGTGGAGTATGAAACTGGACTTGCAACAAATAACGGTAAGCGAATACTATTTCGAGTTCAAATTAAATTAATGAAATTACCTACACAAACAACTTCAGCTACCATCAGCCAATTGATTGACTGTGTTGAAACTTATTTAAGTCCGGCAGAAGATCATGATACATGGCAACCTACAATTCAAGGTAGAATTGCCTTTATGCATTGGGATCAAAAAGCTAAACCTACACCTTTACTAGTATTGGAACAATCTAACGAAGGTGTTAATGTCACTTTTCGTACCAGTCGTCCAGCTAACAATGGCATGATGAATAACTTGTCGAATAATAATAATAGCTTTCGAGAATGAACATTAAACAGTTGACAATTCTGAGCTACCTGTTCAAAATTATCAGTTATCTTTTATCATCTACCATCTACCTACCAGATTAAATACTGTTAGTGATTAAATGTTAACTGTTCGCTATTTAAAATACCATCTTCCATATTTATAATACGGTCTGCAATATCTAAAATACGACTATCATGAGTTACTAACAAAATAGAAGTCCCTTGTTCTTTAGCAAGGTGCTGCATTATTTCTACAACATCTCTTCCAGACTGTTTATCCAGGGCTGCTGTCGGTTCATCTGCTAATACCAATGGTGGATTATTTACCAAAGCACGAGCAATGGCTACTCTCTGTTTTTGACCACCAGAAAGGTTGTCAGGAAAGTAATCGATTCTATATCCTAAACCTACCGATCGTAAAATACTTTTAGACTTAGTAATAGCTTCTTTTTGAGAATTAAATTTATTTAATTCTGCTGCAATTTGAACGTTTTGCCTAGCGCTTAAAAATTCTAGTAAATTATGTGCCTGAAAAATATAACCAATATTGCGTCTGACACTGACCAATTTTTTCTGGTTAGCCCGATACAATTCTTCTCCTAAAAATTTAAGACTTCCTTCTTGTACGGAACGTAAGCCACCTATAAGACTGAGTAAAGTTGTCTTTCCCGAACCAGAAGGACCAGTCATAATCACAATTTCACCCGGATAAATATCCAAGTTTATATCATACAAAATCTGCTTTTTTAGTGCACCTTTTCCATAATAATGATTGAGGTATTGAATTGAAATTACAGGTTCTTTTCTCATTATAAATATGTTAATAATTAGGAGTTAGGAGTTAGGAGTTAGTAGTTAGTAGTTAGGAGTTAATTGTTTAAATTATAATTTCACTATTCTCTATTCACTATTCACTGATGACTGTTCACTGATAACTGTTCACTGATAACTGTTCACTGTTCACTGTTCACTGTTCACTGTTCACTGATAACTGTTCACTGATTAAAAAATGTCCGCTGGATCGGCTGACTTTAATCTCTTCACGGCAATTGTACCGGATATAAAACACATTAAAATAGTTAAAATTAGTACCATAATTGCTCGACTACTGCTCATAAAAACTGGTAAAAGAGTAGCTGCTCTTGCCTGTTTGTATAGAAATAAAGCAAAAGCAACTCCAGGTAAATATCCTAAAACTGCCAAAATCAAAGCCTCTTGAAGAATTACAACTAAAAAATAATTGTGTGAATAGCCGATTGCTTTAAGAGTGGCATATTCAACTAAATGGTCTGAAACTTCGGTATAAAGTATTTGATAAACAATTACGGTTCCGACAATAAAACCCATAATTGTTCCTAAACTAAAGATAAAACCAATAGCTGTACTACTTGCCCAAAAGTTTCTTTCAAAATCAATAAATTCTTGTTTAGTTAAAACCCTAACGTCTTTATTTAAATAACTTCTTAACTGTTGAGCAACCAGATTTGGATCTGCGCCAGGTTTTAATTTAATTAAACCAATATCAACCAATCCTGGTTGACGATTTTCAAAAATTCTCAGAAAATTAACATCACTAGTAATTAAATTACCATCTGCTCCAAATGAAGCACCTAGAGTAAATAATCCTCCAACCTTAACTAACTTTCTCCTTACTTCAGCGGTGACATTATTACCTTCTTCAAATTGGGTTGCAATTGGTCCATATTCCTTTCTAGAAGAACGGTCATATAAAACTACATTTGGTAATTTAATTTTATCTAAATTTTCTTTAAGTCCAGGAAGTTTCAATACATTATTTTGTGGATTAATTCCTATGACTAAAAGATTTCGAGGAATACCTGTTTGTGGATTTTTCCAACTTGTATAGTCTAAATAAATTGGATGTGCCGACTCCACAGACTGTAAATCTAATGCTTGGTAAAGTCGTTTTTGAGACAATCCTTTCATTGATAGTAAAGCGCTGGATTGACGATTAATTAAAACTATTTCCCCTTGCAAACTATGATGAAAACGAACGTTACTGTAATACAAAGAATCGCGAAAACCAAGTTGCATAAACATTAGAATATCGGCAAAAGCAATTCCCGCTAATGCCACAGCCATTCGAGTTGCTTCACGCTTAAGTTGTAACCATGCTAGAGGTAATTTTCCCATTATAAAAAGCTCGCGGAGTCTTGTGTTAGGAGTTAGGAGTTGAGAGTCTTGTGTTAGGAGCTCGCGGAGTTGGGAGTTGAGAGTCTTGTGTTAACCGCAATTGCTTTAACTTTTAAATTTGAATCGTAGCAATCACCTTAGCGTTAGTTAAGCCTGCGACTTAGAGAGCATCTTGTTCGGATAGAGAAATTTTGACCTCTACTACTCTGGCATCCACATCTGCCGCAGGATCGGTATTTAACACATCTTTCCTGCCTATTTTTCTACCAATTTCAGACACAGTTCCTTGTAATTTGCTGCTAAATGCTCCATTGTCACTAACTATGGAAGCTAATTGCCCCAAACGCACTCTACCGATACTCCCTTCGGGAACTTCAGCTACAACAATCATTTCGTTGGTACGTCCAATTTCAGCAATACCCTCAGCACCCATAGTTTCTCCCGCCTTGGTATGTATTTCTAAAACTTCCCCTGTTATTGGTGAGATTACATAGCTCGATTTCATATACGCTTCGGCTTTTTTCATTTGCGCAATCGCATTACTCACTTGGGCTTGTGCCATTTTAGTGTTGCTAGGATGAATTTCTTCAAGCCTATCGAAATTTGCTTTCTGCTCGTCTATTTGTCTTTTTAAAGTTGTTATAGTTTTGCGTTGATTCGCTTTTGCTTCTGTAAGCTGTTGTTGCAAGATTTCTATGGTTTTTCCTCTATCAACTTTAGCCTGAGCAAGTTGCTGTCTTAGGCTTGCAATTGCTTGTCTGCGGCTAGCTTGACTTTCCATTAATCGTTGGCTTGCAGTTTGTGCAGTAAGTAGTCTTGTATCAAACTCTTGTTGAGAAATAGCACCTTCTCCATGCAATTTTTGATAACGTTGGGCATAAACTTGAGCATTCTTAGCTTCCGCTTGAATCCTTGCCACCGTTGCTCCGAGAGACTCTTGTTGTCCTTTTAGTTCGACAGATAAACGATTTATTATTGCTTGTTGAGAAATAGTTTCTCCACGTAACTGTGCTCTTAGTCGAGCAATTGTTGCATCGTTAGCCTTTTTTTCACCACGTAACTGTGCTTCAAGGCGAGCAATCACCGCTTTTTGAGCCTGAATTTCTCGCGGCGAGCCTACTCTGACACCAGCTAAATTCGCACGGCTTTCTTGAATTTTAGCCTTTGCTTGCTCTAAGGCAGCTTGACTAGTCGCAAAGCTATCTAAAACGGCAATAACTTGACCTTTTTTGACTTTTTGTCCTTCTTTTACCAAAATTTTATCTACTCGCGATGTACCTTGTACCCCTGTTGGTGCAGAAAGTTGAATCACTTCTCCTTTGGGTTGCAAATACCCCATGGCATTCACACTACTTACTACTGGTGTAATTGGTACTGGTGTATTTAAATTTTCTAATTGTTCTATTCTCGCTTTGGTTAGTACCCCAGCAGTAATTGCTAACGGTACTGCAACTGCAACACCCCACCAAAGCTTCGGTTTGCCAAGTGGTTGCTCTGTTGGCACTGGTTTTTCATTCACCCTTGACATGGTAGGTTACTCCATACTTTTCATTGTGCTAAGCGGAGGTAATAAGTAATTCCACCTCAAGCTGTAATCTTGGCTCAAAATAATCAATGTTTTGCTGAAAATAACTGTGTCAAAATTATTTTTGAAACAGAAAAATTGAAGATTTTTTCTGTTATTGCTGTATAACTGCTGTTTATTTAAAACTCATTTTTTGGAATATTAAATAAGTTCCATAGCGATTAATTTATCATAGCTAGCTTATAGCTAAATTTGCCGATTATTTCAATACAATCTTGATGTTTTTCCCAGTTGCTTATATTAATAATAAATTTATTTTTGCAAATAAAACTCAGTAAGAGCAGTAGTAAAAAATTAGATAAGTAAGTGGATCACAAATTAAATATAAAACCTGACCCTGCCTCTGGCTTATCTTTCCGCGACTTCGGAGAGGAATTGAGGGTGAGGTTGTATCTTATATTTAATTACGCCTACCTACCCTACTTATCATCTTTGTTCAGAAAAAGTTCGAGTCAATCTGTTTAAAAATCAGATTAATTCAAAATTAGTAATTAGGTTGGTGTTGAAAATTATAATGCCGGATGAAGAAATAGAGAGTAGTGATTAGTAATAAGGCTTTGTAGACGCGTTCGCGCAGCGTGTCGCTTGCGACTCAGCAGCTTCTCTAAGAAAACTCAATTTACATTCAGTTAGATAGTTGTGTTTGTTTGTGCTAACTTACTTAAGTAATTATAAGACTTTAATCTAATACCACAAATGCCAAACAATAAATATAGCAACGAAAGATATATTTAACTAAGCATTATTCTATAAAATATTTAAAGTCTAAACTTTCTTCATCCTGTAACATATTTTTACAATATTTTTTTCAATAATAGTGATAACTTCCTGCTATAAATAATGATTTTAACTCAGGCGAAATAGTATTATTAAGTAGGTCAGCGTTGAAAATTAAAATTAGAACAAGTGAGTAGTCAATAGTCAGATTGATCAAGGCTTTGGAGCCAATTTATATTTTGTAATATAGTTGGGTTTATTTGTGCCGACTTACTTAGATATAACAGTTTTAAATAGATTAAAATCTATTTTTAATCATTTATGTATTGACAAAAAGTATTTTATCCTAGAGATAATTTTTACACATTTATGGAACACGTTGTGAACTTAAAGGATAATTACTTGAGAATTTTCTACTCTAATAAACGCGTATACACTTTATTTGATCCTTGATATTTTGTATGTCTAAATTATTATATATCGATGCTTTACTCAAACTATATAAATTCTACATTGGAAATTTTTTATAAAACGTAACAGAATCTACATATGAGTAAGTCTATTTAGAAGAATAAATGACAAAAAACGTAATTTAATCGCTAAACACACCCAAAAAAAATTATATATAGCTATAAAAAAGTGTGGCATTGAAAAACCGGTTCATCAAAAAACCGGATTTTTCAATCCTTACAAAGGATGACGGCAATACTATAACTATTCACGAAGGAATATCAAATAAAACAGTTGTCATATAGTATTCAGCCCAATCCGAACCAAAAGCTTTTTCTAAAACGCGTCGAGTTTTATCATTTTTCTGTTGTTTATTGCAGTAATTTAACTGCCCTTCAAGCAATTTATTTGCTGTTTCCGGTGAAACGGGTTTTGCTGCAATAGCATTTTGACAATGAATTTCCAAAAAATTCTTCACCCGTGAGAGAAACATTTGTTCTTCTTCGGGAGAACTAGGGCGTACAAAAATACAAAACTCAGAAAAAATGTCTCCCCATTGGGGTAATTCGCGAGGTTGGGAGAAATTGAGCAGAGGTAAGGCACCGAGTGCAATATTGTAGTTAGATGGTAAAGTGCCCCTCATATGAAGCGGAGACAAATCAGCGATCGCCGCACTAATTTGGCCCTTACCGCCTACCAAATCGCAACCAAACATCGGTAAGTCATATTCGGCACGAGGAAACATTACGCAATGCAAAATATCCAGCATTGGACCAACTTTAGCTAGTTCCATATGCAACTTACGGAACTCTGGAGTTTGATAACAGCGATTTTCAATTGTGAGTTTTTCACCTTCTAACTTACCTTCCACATACCCTAACTCAGCAGGTAAATTGTAAGGAGATAAGTCTAAGTGCTTATGCCAAACTTTTTCGACAGTATCAGCTAACTGTCGAATAAGGGGATGTTGTTGTTCGCGAAGGGAAGAATTAGGAACTGCCGACATATTTAATAAACCAACAAATCTTATCTAATAGCCAGTCTAGCGCTATCAGTTGACGCTTATTAGTTAAGAGTTATGAGTTAGGAGTTAGGAGTTAGGAGTTAGTAGTGAGTAGTGAGTAGTTAAATCTTTTTCCCCATCTCCCCCATCCCCCCCTCCTCCCCCCCCCCCCCCCCCCCCCCCCCCCCCCCCCCCCCCCCCCCACCCCCACCCCTTTTTCCCTTTCCTTTCACCCCCCCCCGCCTCCTTTTTCTCATTTCCCCCCCCTTAAACTTCTCCCCCTATCATCCCACTGTTATATACTCACCC
>JBHJJJ010000133.1:0-5597 GCA_050042755.1 Rivularia sp. (in: cyanobacteria) | reverse complement strand
AAGGGTTTTTGTTAATAACTACAACGTCGTCAGATGAATTTACGTATATTTATCGGTTAATTGTTAGTTGCTCGCGGAATTATTAACTAAGAATTAATCGATGCCCCATGCCCGATTCCCTATCTAATAGATGGTTATAATAGTTGTTTTTTTTAATTACAACAAGCGCTATGAACTACAAACAACAAAGCCAACGTGCAATTGAAGGATTTGAAAATTTTTTACATACTTCTCTGGAAACTTTATTACAAGAGCATCTTGACAAAAATCCTGGTGAGGAAGTAATAAAATTATTTCACGATGTAGCCGTAAATGTACCGGCATATCAAGCTTTTTTAACACAACAGCAAATTAATCCCGATACTATTCAAACTTTTGAAGATTTTCAAAAATTACCACCACTTACCAAAGAAAACTACCTCAAATGTTACCCTCTAGCAGATTTCTACCGCTACGGAAAAATAGAAAGCTGTGATATGATAGCGGCTTCATCAGGCTCTACAGGTAAACCTACATTTTGGCTGCGCTTCTTTACGGATGAGTTGGCGATCGCTACTAGATTTGAACAAATATTTTACGATAGTTTCTCTGCCGATACCAAAGGGACTTTAGCTGTAATTTGTTTTGCTTTGGGAACTTGGGTAGGAGGAATGTTCACTACTAATTGCTGTCGCTATCTTTCCAGCAAAGGTTATCCTATTACCGTAATTTCACCAGGTTCAAACAAAGCAGAAATTTTACGAGTAGTATCAGAATTAAGTCCAAATTTTGAGCAAACTGTGCTATTAGGATACCCGCCTTTCCTGAAAAATGTTATCGATACAGGTATTGCTAGCGGCATGGAATGGTCACAATATAATATCAAATTTGTGATGGCGGGAGAAGTATTTAGCGAAGAATGGCGGAGTTTAGTGGGGGAAAGAATTGGATCTCAAAACCTCTGTTATGATTTTGCTTCGCTCTACGGTACTGCGGATGCGGGAGTTTTAGGTAATGAAACGCCCCTAAGTATTCGGATTCGGCAGTTTTTGGCAGAAAATCCTGATGCTGCCCGTACTTTATTTGGAGAATCTCGTTTACCGACATTAGTTCAGTATGACCCGATGAATCGTTTTTTTGAAGTCATACCAAATTCTTCGGATTCTTCTAATCAAGAAGGAATTTCCAGAGGTACGCTATTATTTTCTGGAGACAATGGAATTCCCTTGATACGCTACAACATCTTAGATAATGGGGGAATAATTACTTATGAGGCAATGCTTCAGTTTTTATCTGAATGGGGATTTAACCCGACAGAAGCATTATCAAATTCCAGAGGAATTCGTAATTTACCTTTCGTTTTTGTATTTGGACGTTCAAATTTTACAATTTCCTACTTTGGCGCGAATATCTACCCAGAAAATATCACAGTCGGTTTAGAGCAACCTTTAATCAAAGATTGGGTAACGGGTAAATTTGTGATGCAAATACAAGAAGATGCCGATAAAAATCGTTTTTTATCCGTAGTTGTGGAATTATCTCCCGGAGTTGAAGCAAGCCTTGAGAAAAAACAAACTGTAGCCGATTCTAATCTGACTCAACATAAACGTCTTAATAGTGAATTTGCAAATTACGTTCCCCCAGAATATCAAATGCCACAAGTGGAATTATTGCCAATGGGAGAACCTGAGTATTTTCCTCAGGGTGTGAAGCATCGTTATACACGGAGTTGAGGAGACAAGGGGACAAGGGGATGGATAATTATTAACAATTAATAACTAACAACTAAATTACTTTGGGCATAACAAAATAAAAACCGAGTTTTCAAATGAAAAACCGGTTCAAATATAATATATAGACATTAATCAAAATTTTATACATCTAGCCTCATTTTACTAGTCTGGAGGCAAAATAACGTTATCGTTGACGTGAATCACACCATTGTTAGCTTTGATATCAGGTTGAACCACGGTAGCATCATTTACCTGTACACCTGTAGCTGGATCAACTTTTACGCTAATTGGTCCACCTTCAATGCTTGTAACTTCACCAGAACTCAGATCTGTGGAAAGTACTTTACCCTGTACTACATGATAAGTCAGAATCTTCACCAGTACTTCTTTGTTTTCTGGCTTCAACAAATCTTGCACCGCGTCTTGTGGTAGCTTCGCAAATGCTGCATCGCTGGGTGCAAAAACTGTAAAAGGACCATTTCCTTTCAAAACATCTACCAAACCTGCTGCTTGCAAAGCTTGAGTCAGCACTGTAAAGGAAGGGTTTGATGAGGCTATGTCAATAATATTCTGGTTCTCAGTTTCCGCTGATGGCTGAGTTGGTTGTGTTTCTGCACCCGGTGGAGCCATGGGAGGTGCAGCTGGGATTTCTTCGGGTAAAGGAGCAGTTGGTACTGTTTGGGGATCTGATGGTAGTGGTGCCGGTGCCGTTGATGGTGCGCTATTTCCACAAGCAGCACGGTTATAAGGACTCTCATCTAAAATGCTAGGTCTAGGATTGAGCGATCCACCACCTTGGGCTAATAAAGTCTTATTCGGCTTATTGCTCTTGAAAGTGCCTATAACTGCTTCGCTACTGTTATCAACACTCTCTCTAACTGTTAGACTACGGTTATAGGTCGTCTCTGTAAAAATACTGGACTTAGGATTGAGCGCGTTATTTGCCCTCACTGGCAATCCAATCAGTAGACTGATGCCTGTCACTCCCACTATGCCAGTTAAGTTGGTCAGCAAATTGCTGTAGTATACCTTCATATTAATTTTATCTGGCTTTAATTCCACACTTTACATTAAAAACTTATAACATTTTCTTAGGCAAAAAATCTAACTAGCAGGGTTACATTTTTACTGCTTTGTGCTAACCTCTATTGTAATCTATTTATCAAACAATCATTCTATTGATTTTGATTTACAGTCATATATCAATCTTTGAGTACTTGCGTCTTTATTTTTACATACTTCATTTACGATAAATTTTACTTATAATTATTGCAGCACAGGGTCATTCTCATTAGATATTTTATTTATATATAAATTAAGTCGATATAAGCGAAATCTAGAAAATAGTGTAATTATTTAATTATTTTCGGTAATTTATTCACTATTAATTTTATCAAAATTCAGATGTGAAAGCCTTAGTCTTATCGAGAATAAGCATCTTTCGTCTTTATAAAAATTTTCTTTGTTGAAATTTTTGATTAAGAACAATATTAAAGTTTAAGCATTTTTTAATAGTAAAAAAATAGAAGCGTTTGATAACTCAAGTTAGATTATTTACTAGAAAATAGCTTTTTCATTCAAAATAGAGTCAGTATATTTTCGGCAATAAGTATAAAAATAAGCCTTCGGACTTTTAATTTATGACTTGAAATTATTCTTAACAAAAATAAAGTTGTAGAATTTATAGGTCAATAAATTATCGACAAGCTAATTATGTTAGAGCTGTACCAATTTGAACTTTCTCAATACTCAGAAAAAGTACGTTTTATCTTAGATTACAAAGGTCTAGAATACCGCAAAATAGAGGTAACACCAGGAATAGGACAGGTAGAACTATTTCAGAAGACAGGACAGCGTCAAGTACCCGTACTAAAAGACGGTAGTCGATATATCCCAGATTCTACGGAAATAGCTAAGTATATAGACGCACAGAATCCCGAAAATCCCCTGATGCCGCAAGATCCCAAACTTCGGGGATTATGCTTAATGATGGAAGAATGGGCGGATGAATCCATCGGCACTAAAAGTAGAAAAGCGTTATTTTCTGCTATTAGTAAAGACCAATCTTTCCGTAAATCTTTGTTGCCTAATTCAACGCCAGACGTTCTGAAAAGCTTGGTGGAGGGAGTGCCTAGCGATCTACTGCAAGTTTTTGGCTTGGGAGTAGGTTACAGCCCCGATGCGGTAAAAGCTGCCATGGGAGATTTACAGCAAGATTTGGAAGCTTTGACATTAATCTTAGAAGATAGCCCTTATTTATTAGGGGATGAACCATGTCTTGCTGATTTTGCAGTAGCGGGTTTATCGATATTGTTAAAGTTTCCAGATGGTGATTATTTAGATTTACCAGAAACAATAAAAGGTAAAGGAGTACCTGGTTTAGCAGACAATCCTATTTACCAAGCATTCTTTGAGTGGCGCGATAAACTTTACACTCAATTTCGCAAGCCAATAATTGGTTCCCCTCGTAACACTCCGAGTGCGCCAACATCTATTCAGATTGAATAAATAATGAGAATGGGGCATAGGGCATAGGGCATAGGTCATGGAGCAAATTAGAATTAAATATTCTCAACTTCACGGTCTAATTATCAATTACTATAGGATTCCGGCGTTGAATTTTGAAAACATGCTGAGATTCAAACGCTTATATAGTAAGGCTAGAGCCTAAAAACTCTTTGATAAATCAAATCGGATCCTGTAAGTGTCGATTGATAATTGATAGTTGAAAATTAATAATTGTTAATTCCTCCATGCCTCGGGCTTATAAAGCCCAATTGGGAATTCCCAATTATATTTATATTTATATCAAAATTTTTATCGCATAATTTATACAGTATGATTAAAATTCTTTAAAGAAGAACATATAAACTAATGAACTTATCTATATGAATTCTAGACAACCCTTAGGTTCAGTTATACAAGGTTCTTTAATAGGGGGATTGGAAGTCAGATTGCACCCCGATATTTTAGTTGAAGATATGCGGGTAGGTAAGTTTCTCGTTGTTCAAGGGGTGCGATCGCGATTTTTCTGTATGTTGACAGATGTGGCATTAGGGATTTCCAATCAGAGGATTGTGGCTTATCCTCCGAATTGGGAAGATACTTTGATGCGAGAAATTTTAGCGGGAAGCGGTACTTACGGTACTATCAATCTTGCGCCGATGTTGATGTTTACTCCCGATAAGAATGAATCCGATTTTGATATAGATGTTAAGTCTGCAAAGTTGAAAGAGGCTGTAAATACTAGTTTGGCATCATTTCAGGCCCAAACTAGTACTTCAATGGAATTAATGCCGGTTAAAACAATCCCGACTCATTTTAGTCAAGTTTACGACGCTTCCGAAAACGACTTTCGCCGAGTATTTGGTTGGGAAGACGACCCACAAAGGAAGAATTTCTCCATCGGAAAACCATTGGATATGGATGTACCCGTTTGCATCGATTTAAATAAGTTTGTGGAAAGAAGTAATGGCGTTTTTGGTAAATCTGGAACGGGTAAATCCTTTTTGACGCGCTTACTTTTGGCTGGAACAATTCGTAAGAATGCAGCGGTAAATTTAATTTTTGATATGCACTCCGAATACGGGTGGGAAGCGGTTTCCGAAGGTAAAAATTTGAGTACCGTTAAAGGCTTAAGGCCGTTCTTCCACAACAAAGAAGAAGTTTACACACTAGATCCAGAATCAACAAAAAGGCGTGGAGTACATCGTGCAAAAGACCATTAATTAAGATACGAACAACTCGAAGTAGAAGATATTAAGTTATGTTCTCGTGACTTAGGACTTTCCGATGCGAGTATTGATAATGCCAATATTCTCCACGCCGAATTTGGTAAATCTTGGATTGTTCAGCTATTGAACATGACAAACCAAGAGATCAAAA
>JBHJJJ010000132.1:0-52021 GCA_050042755.1 Rivularia sp. (in: cyanobacteria) | reverse complement strand
TGGCAACACAGGTAAGAACAAAATCATCTTCGCATCCAAAGTCTTTTTCATAACTAACTTCACCAGAAACTTTACGTAATTTACACTGCCCGCACACTCCCATCTGACAAGCATGGGGTAATCTAATGGCTTCTCTTTGAGCGGCTTCTAAAATTGTCTCGCCAGCATCACAAACTACCTCTTGAGAAGACTTCTTAAAAGCTACAACGGGATTTTCAGCGGAAGATTGGTTTGGCGATGTTAAAGCAGGTTTGAGAGTTGGCGATAAACCAAAACTCTCTTGATTATAATTGTCCATGGGGAATTTTAGTTGAGAAAGCATAGTTTGAAGGTTTTCAAGAAAGCCTTCAGAGCCGCAACTATATACAATCCGTTCTTTAAAATCCGGAGCTATTCCCAATAACATTGTCTCATTCAATCTGCCTGTATATCCAGACCAAGTTGAATCCAATTCGTTACCAGTTAAAGTAATAGCGAGATGGAAATTAGAATATTTTAACGCCATTAATTCTAACTCTTGCTGAAAAATGATATCTTCTTGGCTGCGGGCGCTGTATATAAAAATGATATCGACATCGGCTCTGGTGTCGCAAAGCCATCGAGACATAGACAGCAAGGGTGAAATACCGCTACCTGCAGAGATAAATAAAAGTTTCTGATGCTCATTATCCAAGCAAGTAAAGTCGCCCATTGGGGGACTAATTTTGATTTGATTTCCAACTCTCAAGTTATCGTGCAACCAATTGGAAACTAAACCTGGAGGTAAGTCTGGTTGAAAAGATGGTGCAGAAACGCGCTTAACGGTCAATTCTAAATTATAAGGCCTTGAAGGGCTTGAGGAAATAGAATAAGCACGTTTACAAGGTTTGCCGTCAATTTCTAAATCCACCATGACAAACTGCCCTGGTTTGTAATTAAATGATGTGTCATTAAATAAAATAGGCGGCTCTGCTACAAAGGAAAAAGTTTTGACATCATGTGTTTCTTCAATAACTTTAGTACATGTAACTGTGAATTCTGTTCTCCTTGTATCTTGGGGATTCTGATTTGGTACAATCACGGTTTTTTGCTTGAAAAAATCCTCGCTGTCTGTGATGGAGTTTGCGTCTTCAGATTCAAACAAAACAAAAAAATCGCCAATCCTAATTACGTCACCTTGTTGTAATGGAAAACTTTGATTTATGGTCGCAGTTTGGTTATTAATACGAGAACCATCGGTGCTAGCAAGGTCAATATAATGATATTGTTTTTGTTGATATATAATAATACCATGTACGCGACTTACTTCAGGACTATTAAGAATAAAATCGCAATTTGGATTTCTACCAATTAAACACTTTGATAGATTTTCTGGTACTATAGATTTTTCTTGGAAATTCCCTGTTATATAATTAAAAGCTGTAATTTTCATGACTCCTCACTATGGTAATTATTTGTGTTTTATTAACTTCTCACAGGTTGGTAGTTGTGCATACCGCGCTCTGTTCTCATAACTACTAGGGGACAATCCAAAATCGAAATTCCTGGGATGTAATTTTAGATTGTCCTTAAACTTTTTATTGACGTTTAGCCCTAATTAATGTTGGTAAATCAGATTGTGTTGAGACACGATTATATTGAGTAGATTTTCTAGTTGTTCCATAGATTTTTGTTTGACGTTGATTTGGGTATAACAAATGAGGTTGTTCGCTACTTAATTCCGATAAAATCGAATAATGATCCTCTTCATTTAAACCCAAATGAGAGCGTATTTCCTCGAGAGCTTCTAAACTATCAGCAGATGTAAAGTTTTGCTGAACTAAACCATCTTTAAATATTGCTTTGTAAATTTGGAAGCCTTCTTTTTGTCTGAATTTAGGTAGAACTGAAGCAAGTACAAATAGTTCATCCGATGTCAAATCATTTAAAGAACGTTGATTTAGATAGGAAGATACATCAATTGGTAACTTTTCAATTTGACGGCGAAAACTGTGAGCTAAACTATCTTTATTGTACTTTTCTTCACTGCGATTCCAAGTACGAACTAACCAAAAAGCACTGACTAATACTACAAAAGCATTGAATAATAGTTGTACGATAACAGGTAATCGGAGAATTTCTGGACGGCCTCCATAAATGAAAAAGCAGTTAAAAGCCACAAAAGTACACAGTGAAAAAATTCGATGTAAAATCTGTTGGGAACTGATGAGAGGATATTTACGTTTCAAATAAGCAGTGTAAAGCTTTTCTACTTTGCGACAAATCCAATAAGTTATGACTACACCTACAAAAAAAGTTAAGGGAACGGCAAAAATTTTCGGTATATTAATTGCTTGTTCGGCAATATAAAAACCGGGTTTCCAAAGTAGTGATAATTGATTTTCTTCATGAGCCCAAGCCCCAGAAAAGTAATAATCAAAATTCCCTGCATACAATCGATAGTAAACAAAATAGCTAATAACTAATCCTAAATAACCGTATTGAACTAATCTCCTTCCTGGTTTTTGTAAATCTTGCCAATAAGCTTTTTCTGCATCGATATCAAAACAAGCTGATTTACAACCAATACAAGCACTTGTTTCTTTACCACTTACTTTATCTGTAGTTCTACACATAGACTGAGTAATGCTACGAGGAGGTGCAAGATAAGCATTACTTCCTAATAAACCTCGCGGTCCTGTAAATACCATTTGTACAATACCAAATGGACAAACATAATGACACCAACTACGACCACCATATAGAAAAACTATGGTTATTGCTGATAATATTGTCGTAATAAAAAGTGTAGCCAAAGCCAACCGATCCGAATTCACAAATAAAATCCGCGAGTTTAAACCAATAAATAGCAGCGCAAATTGTAAATAAAAATGGTTTTTAGTTAACCAACGGTTTTTATTAATATTCAGTAATGGTTTTAACCCCAGAGCACGAGGAATTTGGGATAAAAAATACAAGGGACAAATCCGCCGCCAAGTTTCATGACCGAAAATTAGTAAAATCATAATAGCGCTGGGAATAGCCATGCCCCAGAAAACTCGCGTTGCAATGGGATAAGGAAGTTCAGAAAGATATTCTCCTTGTACTAAGACAGGTGGTAGAGAATCGCGGAGGGGAGACAATAAGTTATTTGGATCTGTCCAATTATGGGTGATGGGGTCATAAAATAAGGAAAAAGTTAAAAGTAACCATCCAATGACAATTATCCATCGAATTGCGTGTATTTTTGATTCTGAAATTTTGTTTAACATGAATGAGACCTCTTGCAATAAATTTTTGATGAGAATTAACAAAATATAAGGCTATGAAATCGCTGTTTTAATTCAATCAATTAAAATTTCAGCTATGATTTATTTGTAAAATGTAACCTTGCGAAAGTTGCCGCTAACAGGTATGTACTTCCACTCGAGAACGTTTTGTTCTGTTCTATTCACTCTATAGGTTAAGTTTCTGTGGACTTATGCAGTAGTAGCTGAAAATTTTTCTGATGGAATCCTAATTCAAAATACAGCGGCACAATGGTTGCTGAATAAATGCTCTTTTTCTCTTCCCTGTTAAGAGTTCCCTTTGTTCCTTCAGAGCTTATACGGATACACGATATGTATTCTCAGATACGATTTACCGTGAGATAACTGATAATATGTAAGTTCTGCTAAAATGTTACTACGCCAATAATAAGAGAAATTTCGCAAAATATCAGAAAAAAATTATTTACAAGAATCTGCGAAAAACCTCTTTGTCGATCGTAGTAACTAAAAGGTATGTATCGAGGAAAAAAAAGGAGTCCATCTATAGACATCAAACTCTCATAGCTCGCACGGAATAATAAGATACGAAAGTGTATTTCATCAAGTGTGATTACAAACCCTGCAGGAGCGAATGTCGGCGTATTTAATGCGTCATGGGAACCCGTCGGGTGCCCGTCACCCCTTGGAGGTAAAGTAAAACATTTTCGTACAATATTTTATGAAAGAGCTAGATTCAAAACTACGCGAGCTTATTGCTCACGCTCAACTTTTACCACCCAAAAGTTTGGAGCGTCAGCAAATATTGGCATCTGTATATTTATTAGTAATGAAATCTGGCAAGCTTTGGAAGGAACATACATCGTATTATAATGATGCTCTCCAAGAAATGTGGGAATATTGTTGCCAGCATTTAGAAGAATATAATCCCACAACTCGGGGTCCCATTGTATGGCTAGATGATGAACTTAAGAAGCGATTGAGGAGAATGCGAGATGCTAACTATAGACAAAAGCGACGCTTTCTTATGTATACACAAACAGAACAAGGAGTGACAACTCACCCCACAGATAATATAGTAGCCCCTGGGGATATTCAACCAATCGTGGAAATTTGGGAAAGAACTATATATTGGGTGCAAAACGATCCTGACAAACGATTGCGCAGTATTTGCTTCCGCAAACGCCCCGAAATTAACGCTCAAGCTTTAATTTTACGGCGACTTCCTCCGGATACCCCTTCTTGGCAAACTATTGCCGCAGAGTTTAAACTAAATCCACAAGAGGCAAAAGATTTACCCAAATTTTACAACCGTAAATGCTTACCTCTGTTAAGGGAATTCGGTTTATCCCTAGGTTATATTGAATGATCGGGTATTGTTCCTGGCGGCACTAAACATATCCGATAAACACAAGTGTCAACCGATCGATCATTTGTCAAAACTCATGAATAAAAATTACCAATTTCCTACTGAGGATTGGTCGATTCCCATACCATTAACATCAGATATATTAGACATAGCACGGGAATTTGCTAAAGAACAACAAATTCCTGCCAAAGTACAACAGGTTTATCTTAATACCCTTGCTGTATGTGCCGTGAATAATTACTTGCGTATTCTTGGCATCCCCACCAACATTACGGCGGGGGATAGTTGGAACTCTTCGGTACGTTTAACTGAAGATGTGGCAGATTTATGGATAGTTGGCAAAGGTTGTTTAGAATGTCGCCCTATTAAACCGGGGGCAATTACAAGTTATATTCCGCCTTTTATTGGTTTTGAAAGGATTGGTTGTGTATTAGTGGAGATTTGTGAAGAAACCCGAGAGGCTATATTACGAGGATTTACGCCAAATACAGTTACTAGCGGCGATTTATCTCTGCATAATTTATATTCACTCGAATATTTTCCCGCATACTTGCATAAGATAGGACCATTAGTAAACCTAAGTCAATGGTTCAAAAATATCTTTGAAGTTGGTTGGGAGACTATAGAAACAGTCCCTACTTTAGCTTTTAGAAGCAATTTGAAACCAAGTCATTTGAAGCGTTGCAAACTCCTACAATTAGGAAATATGGGTGAATTAGTCGCTTTGATTGTTACTATCACTCCAGAATCAAACTCAAATGTTAATATTCTTGTAGAACTTAAGCCTGGCTCAAATCAATTATATTTGCCTGTCAACTTGCAATTGATACTGATAGATGAGTACGGTAGAGAAATAATAGATACTAAAACTCAAGAAGTAAATCAGCATATTCATATAGATTTGACTGGCGAGCCGGGAGAGCGTTTTACCACCAAAATAGTTTTAGGAGAGGTGAGTTTCAGCGAATATTTTATCGTTTAAGAAGTTTTTGTAGATACTTATCTAAACATCATTAAGGCTTGCTTAAGAATAAGCCTCCAAATCCGGGTGTGGCGATCGCGCTGTTATTTAGCGTCAATTTGTTAATTATCGATGGAGGAATTGTTGGTGTTTACAGTTATTTGCTCCCCACTTATTGAGTGTGATTGGGCAATTAAAAGTCTTTTTACAACTATAGTATTGAAAATAAGATAATTTGTTTTACTGGCATGCTGGGGGTAGTTTCAGTATCTCTTAATGTCGGAAAATAAAGTATACAAAGACAAATTTATTCTTTAATAACGGTATCCGTGGCCGAATATTGATTTGGTTTACCTTCAAGTGCTTTAAATTTCATTAATCCTTGCCATAAAATATTTTCTTCATCTTTTAATCTCCATGTACTCCAGTTTGTCCATGGATTAACACCCCCAGACATTTTTTCCCAACCTGCATTTTGCAATAGTTGCTCGTAATATCTACTCAATTCATCAGTATTTATTTTCGATTCAAGCTTTGCTACCAACATTGAACCATCTGTACTAAAATTACCTACGGGTTTTTGAGTTAATTTTGTGTTTAAGGGTAGAGCTAAAATTTTTTGGATACAATGATTGTGTATTTGTTTTACATTCATCTCTAAGATTCCGATGGATAGTTCTATCTGAAATTGAGAATTATGATTTTTTTGTATGTATGTAAAATCATGGCTAACTCTTAATTTTAAATTATCTAATTTATTTACGACAATCAATAGAAAAAGTCATATAAACACATGACTAAAGTCATATCTTGGTGTTGAAAGCTTAACTTTAAAAATCTTATATAAGTTGCCAGCATTTTCGATACTGAAAAACCCGGTTTTTTGAAAAAAACCGGGTTTGAGTCATTGACTGAGAAAGTCAGAAAGATAGTTTAAAATTATTTACCCAAAGTTGTCAAAGGGCTCCCAATATAATTTTTTTCTCCTAAAAAAATTATATTGGGTACCTGTCAAACACAAAGTTACCTACATCTTGCCCTACACTTACTCCGTCTACATTGGCTGCATCAATATGCACTCCACCAAAAAGACGACTATCGGCATTTTCATTAGCTGCTTGTGAAAAGCTACCGTATGAGCGAGAATCCCCTGGTAATTCCTGGGAGGGGATATCAAAACTGGTGTTGTCGCCGAAAAAGCGAGCCAGAATTGCGCTTGCTGCACCACCAAAGGCAGAATGTCCAGATATGTAATCGGGAAATGGAGGAGTATCTAATAAGGGTTCCCAAGTTGCATCGGCGATGGTATCGGGATTGTTGTCTTCGTCTGCTTCTCGAATTGCTGTTATGGGGCGAATTTGTTCGTATACATACTTTGCATCCCATGCTGCAATACCTGCATCAGCTAAGCCAGTATTTAATACTGCAAACAACTCGGCATTATCTTCTAAAGTATTACCATTATCTAATGCTACCTCTTGAGCAATTTGGTTCCACTGACCGGGTGGCCTATATGTATCATTACGATCGTATCCCCAAAATTGTGCTATTTCTGTTTGATCGCTATTGCGAGCGCTACTGTTTTCTTCGCCTAATTCCTTGACTTCATTTAACTGTGTGGCGTAAAGGGGACTATTAAATTGCGGGAATGTAAACGGACGAAATTGAGAGCCGCTTTCTATAACAAATGGAGTCACAAATCCCCATTCTGGTAATAATGCTTCGTCTATAAAGCCTACTTGTTGATCTGTGGTTTCACCATCTTTGAAAGTAAATTCCCAATCGCCTATACCATTTCCCGGTGTGTAGGGTGCTTGTGCTGTTGCCGAACCGTCATTATTGCGATCGTTGAGTATTGCGATCGCAGCTTGTTGTCCTATATTTATACCATTTTCCTTAGCCTCACTATCAGGAATTGCATCCAGAAATTCATTTCGCAAGCTTTCAATTGTAGATTTCTGTGTGGGGAACAATTCGATTAATGTCTTACTTGCTGCTCCCACTACCGCAGCTTCATCGGATGCTCTTGGTGCTGCCAAAACAGCATCATAAATTGCCCTGTGAACAATTGCTTGATTGCGTGCTCCTAAGGGGGGTGGAGTTCCACTACCACCATCTTTTCCGGTAGCTTGGATGGTGTTTAAGAGAATTGAATTCCATTGAAGTACAACGTCACCTTGAGTAATTAATGTACTGGCTTGGTTGTCACTTAAATCGGTATCGTTAATGTTATTACCGGGTTCTATTTCTGCAAATAAATAGTATAAACCTGGTGAAACAACGCTGGCAGTACGAAAATCAGATCCGGCGAAATCTATGGTTAAAGTTTGAGATTCTCCGGGAGCTAAAGTAATATTATTTTCTTGGAGAGTTCCTAAAAGTTCATCGGTACCCTTGAGCAAATCATTTCCATCTGCACTAACGTCATTTAATTCATTTAGATTATTTAAATCTAATGTATTATCGGTAGAGGCATAAAGTTTTAGTTCTAAAGGTCCGTTAAATTCTGTATTTCCTTGATTTGTAATGGTAACTTCAATTTTACCTTGTTCGTCAGGAAAAATTGTCGGTGTTTGAATTACTTCACCAAAATCTACAGCTAAATTTGCGTCAGCCATAATTATTCCTTCTTGTTGATAGTGTATTTTTCTCTTTGTTTAACTATTCAATATTCAATTGTCTAGTAATAATTAATAGGATTTTTAATTATCTATCACTTATTACTAGAAAATCATTCGTTCCTAATTACAAGATTAAACAAAAACAAATTGAGTGCTATCACTTAGACTCAGAGTATCAAGAGATATTCCCTCAACAAGACCAATTAAATCGGGTGTATTCTGCCCTTCTTCAAGAAATATTCCCGTACCAGAGATACCCCCAACAGGAGATGCACCCAAAGAATACATACTCTCGGAACCTGTTAATTGAATTTTATCTACGCCAACATTAACACCGTCTTTAGGAAAGCCAAAATCTTTGATTAAAGCGAAACCCTGAGTACCATTATTATTAATGTTGCCATCGTCGTAGAGAACCACATCTTGAACTGTGCCGTCAGTACCATCTGGTTGCCTAGTTAGTGCTTCTGCAAGCCCCAAAACGAAAGTGTCGTTATTTTTACCACCAGTTAAGGTATCTTTTTCGCCAGCACCAAATCCGAATTGCTGTGGAGCAAAGAAGACAGTATCAGTACCAATCAATTTATCTTTACCATTACCACCGTCAAGAATATCGTTACCTTGCCCGCCAGTAAGTTCGTCTTTTCCATTGTTTCCTTCGAGGCTGTCGTTGCCTTTGCCACCAAAAACTAAGTCGCTACCACCTCCTCCAATTACAGTATCGTCACCACTGACAGTTGAAAATGGTTCTCCTTCAAAACTATCGCCGTAAAGAGTGTCTTTTCCTTGATTTCCGTAGATTAAGTCGTTACCATCTCCACCTTCGGCGAAATCCTTTCCCTTGCCGCCATAAATGATATCCTCACGGTTTTGTCCGTAGAGAAGATCGTTCCCATCGTTGCCATAAATAGTATCATTACCGCTTCCAACTAGGCCTGAATTTTCACTGGCAGAAAAATCTCCAAAAATCAGATCTCTTCCTGAATTCCCTTCGATAGAGTCGTTTTCACCTCCACCACTTATAATGTCATTTCCAGCTTTTCCAAAAACTTGATCGTCGCCACCCAGAGCAGTAATATTATCCGAAGCCTGAGTACCGTCGATCCTTTCTCCATTTGGAGTACCAGAGATAATACCCGGAGATACTTTTAAGTCGGGTTCAATTGTTGGTATTTCATTTGGAACTGCTTTTAATGCTTCAGACTCTTGTTGCTGTAGCACTTCCAATCGATCTTGTTCGGAGGTACTCAGCCGTGCCTCTGCTGGTTGTGTCGGTGTAAAAATCGCTTCTTGTCGGGCGTTTGGAAGATTCGCTTCTTCTTCAGCAATTACTTCAAGTTTTGATTCTTGTTCTCTTGTTAAATTCTCATCCATTGTTTTTTCCTCATTAATTAGATTACACATACAATCTTCTACTGCCATCAAAATGACAGTAGCTAATCAATGTAAATGGTTTTTGCAATATGATTTTTAGGGGCTTTCTCTATAAGTAATTCCCCATGAATTGACCTACAATTTCCGCAAAAAAATGGGAAGCCCGCCCCATTTTTTTAAGGTTCCATCTCGTGACTGGTATAGCAATTGCCAAGATTCCGAGAGCGGATTGTTTAATTTACATGATGTTACTTCGCGGAGTCTGGCAGACTTAAACTTATGAATTGCAAAACTTATGAGCAATTTTTGTTTGCTAAGTCGCTCCAGTTTTTTGTGTCGTTATACTTGTAAAAAAATAAACCACGCTATCATTAACAATCAGAATAAAGATGATTTTTATCCGTAAGTTTTTCCCTAATAACCTGCCGTTTTTTTGCGCATTACTCTCTTCTTTTAAAACTATATTTGAAGAGTGTCAATACTTTTTCAAAAGTTTAAATCACATAATTCCATGAATTATGTTCGTTTGATTTTTGGTATTAAATTTTTTGAAAATAATCTTAAACTGCAATCATGTTAATTTTTGTGAAAACGAATAGCATCTCAAGGGGTTAGTTTGCGAAAAAGCTGTTTGAGCAACGTAGTAACTAAGTAATGATATTTGAAACAAAAAATGTAACTCGGGTATTGTTTTTACCGGAGTAATACTTGTCAACTTAAATACTTATCATATTTTCTCTAAAAACAGTCCCCAGGGGCTATGCGATCAAAATATACAAGGAGGAAACAATGAAGTTAGCTCAAAGCTTGTACTTAACCCAGGAACAACGCCAGGTATTGCAAAAACATTTAGAAACTAATTTACGCCGTGAATTTCGCCGTCGCATTCATATTATGCTACTTGCGGATATGGGTGAATCTCAGGCAAATATCTGTAAACAATTAGACTGTTCTCAAGAAGCTGCACGATACTGGATTTTTATGGTCAAAACAGGTAAATTTTATAAATGGAATGATTCTCCCATCGGACGACCTAAGGTTGTTAACGAAGAGTATCTTCAGCGTTTGAAAGAACTAGTAACTAATAGTCCCCGAGAGTACGGTTATGCATTTGAACGTTGGACGGCACAATGGTTAAATAAGCATCTTGCTAAAGAATTAGGGATTAGTTTTAGTAACTATCATATTACTCGCTTACTCAAGTCAATGGGACTTTCTACCCGGAGTAAAAAGAAATCAGAAGTATCCTCTAAAGGAGGGGTTACATGATTTTACGTTTTCGTTTTATACAAATTCATTCCCCGGCGTGTTGACACTGAGTAGTTTGTTCCATAAGATTATGGGCTGTAGCTACAGATGGATTGTTTGTAAATATGATTTCGCCTTGATCGTTTAATATCCAGCCTGTAGCTTCTACAATACTTTTGGGTTTTTCTGTGGTTGTGTAATAATGGTCATCTCTATTAGAAAAGCTGTTTTCAATCAAAGGTTGTAAACTTACCCAGTCAACTCGCACGGCGGAGGGTGTAAGAAAGTCTTCTGGTAAGGGTGGTAAGCCACCACGCCCGATGATAAAAAATTGATTTTGAGCATAACCCTGACTATAGCAACCTTGGGCTAATTCAGTTTTAATAGGTATGGATGGTAACTCAACTACTTCTGAGGTAGGGTTGATATTGTTCGTATTAATTTCTACGGTACCATCTATACCTAACTCAGAGCTCGCACTAATATCACTAGAAAGTGGAGTTGCTTCTTCTCGAAACTGAATACCAAATATACCAGAGGCGTTAATTTCAATATTGCCACCTTTTCCTTCAAAAGCATTAGCGGTAATGTCGCTATTTTCATTTTCGATAGCAACTATAAAACCATTTGGGGCATTAATGATAATATTACCACCGTCTCCACCTGCTCCTGCGGTACCTGCTGTGGTAGAAATTTGGCTGCCATTGCGTAATAATAAAATTTCTTTTAAATTCAGGGTGATATTACCGCCTTTTCCCGATTCAGTTTGAGCTTCAATATCGCTATTGTTTAAGAAAATTTTGTCACTATTGACGATCAATTTCCCAGCTTCACCGGTACCACTAGAACTACTATTTATACCTGCATTTTCTTGCACTCGTGAGTTTTCTAGTTGTAGTAATGAGGCATTAATGGTCATTTTTCCGGCATTTCCTCCACTTTTTGTATCGATTCCAATTCCTCCTCTATTTCGCAAAATTATTTTTTCTGCTGCGATGGTTATTTCTCCAGCATTGCCCTCACCACTGGTGACACTACCCAGACTGTTAATTGTAGTCGGATTATTATCTATAAATTGAGGTTCGTTTTCAAATAAAATAAATTTAGCTATGACTTCAATTTTCCCGGCATCACCTGTTGAATTTTCTCTGGTATTCGTGTCAATATTGGAACCATTCTTAAAAGTAATTTTATTGGCTTGGAGTGTGACTTTTCCTGCATTTCCTTTACCAATTGAGTTCGCCGCGATAGTGCTATTATTTCGCAAAATAATCGAATCAGCATGAATTTTTATAACTCCGGCGTTAGCTTCAGAGTCTAATTTTTGTGCATTAGAAGCCATTGATGCTTTGTTTTCTAATACCAGGGAACCAGTGTTTATATTGATATTACCAGCATTCCCTTGCCCATTGGAGTCGCTATTCAAGGTAGCATTCCCTCCAATAAATATCCGATCGATGGCATTTACAATGATATTGCCAGCTTTACCATTCCCTTGAGTTATCGTAGAGAAATCACCATTTTTTAATGATACTGAATTAGCATTAATAATTATGTCGCGAGCATCACCCGAGCCTTGTGTCGCGCTTTGAATTCTGCCAAATTCTACATCTAAATTATCTACTGCAAGTGAAATAAATCCACTGTTGCCATTACCTTTGGTTTCGCTATTTATAGCCCCACGTTTTACTGATAAAGAGTTGACTTTGATATTGATGTTTCCAGTATTACCATTACCATTGGTTTTGTTCTCGATTCCGCCTTGAATCGAAAGTGATGAGGCATTAATATTAATATCGCCACTATTGCCAGCGCCATCGGTACTTTTAACAATACCACTACTATTAATTACAACCGAACCAGCTGTGACGAGTTCGATTGGTTCAGAATCATTTATACTAGTATTATTACTCATAATTTCAGCACCTGATAATAAAATAAAATCATTGGCTGATGCAGTAAATTTTCCTCCTCTTGTTTGAATTTCAAAGCTGCGTTTGCTACCGTTACCAAGGCTGATATTACCGGATGCTTGCAATACTATACCCAAGGGATGAAGAGTAGATTGAACATTACCGGATGCAATGTTAATATCGTTGTTTGCTTGAAGGGTTAATGTTACGCTCCTATTATTTGTGGTTAAAATATTAACTGTATCAGCTTTGATATTTCCTGCTCCCTTACCCGTTTGAGTTGCTGCGATCGCAATATTATTTCCGGCACTCAATTGCTTCTCTATGGTAGAGTTATCTAATATAGTATTATTAAATGTGGGTTGAAAAATTGCGTTGTTATTGCTCGCTGCACTTGAACCAAAAACAATATTGCCTCCTTTGAGCAACCAATTACCATTTAAACCATTCGAGGCATTAGTATCGACAGCGATACCTGTAATATCTAAAAAGTTGTTTCCAGAAGTTTCGAGCATTCCACCGTTACCATTATTTACCCCACCCTTGGCGCTGAAACTTCCATAAACGCGATTTGATTCTGTTGCGGCAACCGTAATTTTACCGCCATTCCCTGTAATTAATGCATCAGCGTTTAAAGATGCTTTGGGGTCGATATAAGTTGCAATTGTATCAATATTTCCAATTTTTATCTCACCGCCACCGGCACTTCCAGAAACATTAAATAAAGAGTTTTCTAGTAAACCAATTCTTTCTCCCAAGACAATTATTTTGCCACCCATCCCTGGTTGTAAACTAGATGCATCAATTTTACCTCTGACGATGGCTGTTCCAATATTACTTGCATTGCGATCGATAATATCATCTGGTTGAGATTCCACACTTAATAATTCTCCAGATTTTCCTAAAGAAGCAAAACCTATAGGAGCAATAGCAGCGATGGATATTTGTCCGCCATTAGTTTCTAATTGTCCTATATTTTCAAAACTGTTACCAATTATAGTAATATTTTTTCCAGTATTGACACTCAGATTACCTTGATTAGTAATATTACCTGTTTGATTTTTAGCATACTGCAAACCCAAAGGAACATTAATACTCAACAAGGGTTTATTTTCAGGATTTGTGGCATTAAACTCTTTACCATCGATAAACTTAAAACTAGTCGCTGTACTCGCTAAAAAAGAACCACCAAGATCGAGTTTGGCATTTTCACCAAATACAACACCGTTAGGATTGATCAAAAATAAATTAGCTGTACCGTTAGCACGAATTAAGCCATTAATATTAGATATTGACTTCCCCGTTACCCTACTAATAATGTTTTGAATATCAACAGCATTATTAAAATAAGCTTCAACACCAGTAGGCACTCCAAATTATGCAAAGCTGTGAAAAACTTTGCTTCCGGCTTGGGTACCACCAGTTATGTTGTAAATATTTCCCTGTTGCCTTACCTGGGAATTTTTAGGTAAAGTATTGTCAGAAGTAACTTGAGCAAAAGCAGGTTCAAATTGTGATGTGAAAATGACACCAAATACCACTAAACTCGCCCTACACAATTGACTGTAGCAAGTTTGAATTTTGATAGTTGATACCATATATCCCATCCCAATTAGCAATAGTAGAAGGATATTATACAGTTGACGAACACAAATTATTCACATTCAGCGGTTTGCTCCATGGAATTATCGGCTGTAGCGACAGATGGATTGTCTGTAAATATGATTTCGCCTTTATCGTTTAATATCCAGCCTGTAGCTTCTACAATACCCTTGGGTTTTTCTATAGTTGTTTTTACTAGGTTATCTCTATGAGAGAAACTGTTTTCAATCTTTGGTTGTAAATTTACCCAGTCAACTCGCACGGCGGAGGGGGTAAGAAAGTCTTCTGGTAAGGGTAGTAAGCCACCACGCCCGACGATCAAAAATTGGTTTTGAGCATAACCCCGACTATAGCAACCTTGGGCTAATTTCATATCCACTGGTATAGTCGGTAATTCAACCAAGTCATCACTTGAGTTATTTTCAGGAATAATAATTTCTACTGTACCGCTTAAGTCAAGACTAGCACCTGTTGCGGTAATATCGCTATTGGGAGTAGGTAATGCTCTAAATTGGGTGCCAAATATACCTTGAGCTTTTATTTTGATATTACCCCCACGGAAGTTTTCAGAGTTGGCGCTGATATCGCTGTTTTCTAGGGCAGCGATTACGTCACTATTAATGTTAATGTTTCCACCTCGGACATTTTCGCCTTTGGCGTTGGTTAAGATATTACTGCCACGGCGTAGAATTAGATCTCGGGCGTTGATAATATTAATTGTTGCTTGTTCGTTATTGGAATCAACACTTTGTGTACTGGCATTAAGTAAAGCTTTGTTATCTAAACTAATGGAACGAGTATTTAATGTTATAATTCCGGCATTTCCCGTTCCTGTACTTTCCACAGTAATTTGAGCTCGATCATCTTTAACTTTTATAGTATCAGAATTAATAGTTAAATCTCCCCCATTGCCTGCACCAGATGTACCAGAACTAACTTTTCCTCCATTTTCAATTAGTAAATTATTAGTGGTAATCTTTAAGTTTCCACCTATACCCCCAGTTTTTGTTTCAGAAATTACTTTTGAATCATTTCCTATTTGTAAGCTATTACTATTAATAGTTAAATCTCCTCCATTGCCTTTACTATTAGTACTGGTACTAACAAATGCTCCATCTGCTACAAGCATATCTGTAGTATTAATAGTCAATTTCCCTGCATTCCCTATTGAAGGTTGTTCTGCTGTAGCAAATAAACCACTGAAATATGGTTGATTGTTATTATCAGGATTGTTACCACCAAAACCAATCACTTGCACATCTTCGGCATTGATATTTAAATTTCCTCCATTGCCTTTACCGGATGTACCAGTAGATAAAAATGCGCCATCTTTAATTAGTAAAGTATTAGTATTAATAGTTAAATTTCCGCCATTCTCTGTTGAGTCTTTCTGTATTGAAACAGTTAAGGAACTAGGAGTATTACCATTATTACCGGTACCAATTACTTGCACTTCTTGGGCATCAATCTTTAAATTTCCACCTTGACTAGATGTACCAGCTTTTACCTGGGAACCACCTGTAACGAGTAAATTATTAGTTTTAATAGTTAATTCTCCGACTTCCTTATTCTCACTAATTCTGCCTGAAAAAAAACGTGCATTATTTTGTAGTGATAAGTCATTAGTTGTAATTTTCAAATTTCCGGCATTTCCTTGACTATTATTACTAGCACTAACAAATGCTCCATTTTTTACAACCATTCGTTTAGTATTAATAATTAAAGAGCCGGAATCTCCTGTTGAAGGTTTTTCTGCTGTTACAAATAAGCCTCCGTCTTTACCAATCAATTCTACTTTAGAGCCAGCATTAATTGTTAGATTTCCCCCATCTCCCTTACCTCTAGTACTAGCATCCACAAATGACCCACCCCCAACCAGTAAGTCATCAGTAGTAATATTGACATCTCCACTGTTTCCTGTTGAGTCTTGCCGTACTAAAGCACTTAATTGACTCAAATTATTATTATCTTTTCCAATTACTTGTACATCTTCGGCATTTATATTTAAATTTCCTCCATTACCAGTGCTATAGGTATTAGCATTAACTTTTGCACCGCTTTCAATTGTCAAGTTATTAGCTTTAATATTGATATTTCCACCTTTCCCTGCACTCCAAACATTAGTAGTGACAGTAGCTCCATTTTGTACTCTTAACTGTTGAGTATTAATCGTTATATTCCCTGTTTCTTCTGTTGCATCTCCACTTACGTTATTGGCATACAAACCACTGGGAACAAAAGTGTCATTTATACCATTCAAGTTAACGGAGTCAGTGGCATTAATTAATATCCCCGCACCTGTTTCTGTACCTGTTTGAGTTGAAGTAATGACGGAATTATCTGTAATGGTGAGATTTTTACCCGTTACCCTCACATCACCCGCACCATTCCCAGTAGCATCAACTGCTGTATTTTGAGATAGTCGAATTTCACCAAGGTTTTCTAATTTTTCAAAACCAAAAGCAAAACCAATTTCAAGTGGCGTAATGCTAACTAAACCTTCTTCTCTAACACTACCTAATTCAATTCTGCCGCCACTAGCTTTTAAGGTTGCACCTACGAGATAAACATCACCACCGAGTATTGCTAATGTTTTAGAAGCTGGTACTTGTAAACCAGATGTTGATTCAAATACTTCTGGCGTGCTTCTTTCTGGCTCTCCTTTACCTTTGATCTCTATTTTTCCGGGATTCTTCCCATATTGCAACCCCAAGGGAACGTTTACTGTTAATAAAGGTGTATTTTCTGGGTTTGTAGCACTAAATTCGATATTATCCCCAAATTAGATACTATCAGCGGTTGTACCAATAAATGAACCGCCAATATCAAGTTTGGCATTTTCACCAAATACAATACCGTTAGGATTTATCAAAAATAAATTCGCTGTACCGTTAGCACGAATTAAGCCATTAATATTAGATATTGATTTCCCCGTGACTCTACTAATAATGTTTTGAATATCAACAGCATTGTTAAAATAAGCTTCACCACCAGTAGGAACTCCAAATTTTTCAAAGCTGTGAAAGAGATTGCTTCCGGCTTGGGTTCCACCAGTTATGTTGTATATGTTTCCCTGTTGTATTACCTGGGAATTTTTAGGCAAAGTACTGTCAGCATTAACTTGAGCAAAAGCAGGTTCTTTTTGTGAGGTGAAAAGTACTACAATTGTCAGCAAACTTATCCAAGACAATGGTTTTTGGTAAGTTTTATTTTTGATAGTTATTAACATAAGTTGCACCACTATTAGCAACAGTAGAAAGATATTATACTGTTTACTGATACCCTTGGTGATATCCCTCATCAAATTTGAGAGGATTTCTAACTTTTTAAAAATAGGAGCCGAAACCCAATCAGATCTAGCTTTTTTATTTTCGAGTCTCTCTTATCGGTTTGCTGTCAAGGTGTTACCTTGCCTAAAAATATCAAGTTTTGTCAAATCCCTTGCTTTTTTTATTTTTCTGTATTATATATTCGATCGAACTGCAAAATTAGCAATTATAGGTCCAAACAGATTATATATAAATTTATTGTACTTGATAAAGTGATCTATATCACGTCCAAAAAACAACGTAATTGTGTTGATTAAATAATAATAATTTGTATTATAAATGAGATTATTCTCAATTATAATTAATTTGGTTGTTTTTAAAACTAAGTGCGGAAAAAAATGCAATAGAAAGTTCTATTTGTTACTTATCTATGCGTAGTTAAAGTTTTCCATATCACTCATGGATAGGTAATACCGTATTTTTATGGAGAAAAGCCCAAGGATTATAGCGGATTTCTGTTGGCTGCAATACACACGCTTACCTCACCCCCATCAGATTTAAATTTGTATTCTATTCAACCCCGCTATATATCAATCGGATTTGTTTACAAGAAGGTTAGCAAAAAACTAAACTACTCCTATCCCGCTCTAAAATTACCGAAAATTTGTAGGTTGGGTTTCACTTCGTTCAACCCAACCTACGTTATAAGTAATCTTCCAGCGCCTTGGGAGTAAGCTTTTATGATTTATTCTGAGTTCAAAAAAACATCAACAAAAATTGATTAATTTGTGCTCGATTTAAATGCTGCGGTAAAAAATAAGGTCAATACCAATGGATTTGATATTAATTGTATTCCTTGAGAGTAAAGGAGTATTCTCTAAAGCCAATTTCCGATTAAAACATAAGGTGCCCAAAAGTAAGGAGTAGTATATTCTTCTTGTTTTAATAAAGTTAGTTGAGCATTGCGTAAGGCTTCTGCCTTGCTAACTCCCGGTTTTTTCAACTCTTGATAAAACTGACTCATTAATTGTGCGGTAGAAGCATCATTTAAAGCCCATAAAGACGCAACCGTACTCCGAGCACCGGCTTGGATAGCTACACCTGCAAGCCCTAAAGCTGCCCGTTTATCTCCAGTTGCTGTTTCGCAAGCACTTAATACAAGTAATTCTATAGCTTCTGGACGATTTTCTTCTCGATTGCGAAGCCATTGATTGAGTTGGTTGACTTTGATAGGCTGGTCGTATGCTAAAAGAAAGGTTTCATCTAAACTAGAACTGAATTGACCGTGAGTTGCTAAATGAACTATAGGATAAGATTTCTTTTGAACCTGTTTTTCTAAGGCATTACTGGTAAATTCTTGATTGAGAAGTACTTTAGCATCTGATACTTCCGACTTAATTTGCTGCAATTCTGACTCTACATAATCGAGTTTGGAAAAATTAAAGCGTTTTTCGCTTAATCCAGCCATTAAGACATGCAAATTTTTTCTCTTTATGGGTTGTAATTCGTATAGTTGTAAACCAGGGCTGACGGCGATACTATATTTCTCTATCAGATATTGTTTTCCATCGTAAAGAACCCCAGGAGGGATATTACGTAAAGAACCATCAAGTACAAAAACTAAAGTATTTATTTTACTGTTTTGTAGATATTTACCTGCTGGTTGAAGCAGCCAATTATATAATTTTTGAAACTGCGCTCGATCGTCTCCTCCAATTTTACGTTCTTCGATATCATTTCGTAATTTTTTTATCGTTTCTTCTACTTCTTTTTTGGATATACGAGTAGTGTAGCTGATAAGCTCGGAGTGAGGTAATTTGAAAATAACTTCCAATCTATCTGGTAAAATTATCGGATAAACTATCGCTGCTTTCAAGTTGTCTTTATCAACTACCTCATCAAGTACAACTTTGGTATTAAAACAAGCAGAGCGAAAGAAATTATCTATTTCTGCTAATTGCAGAGATTCGATTACTTCACGAGCAACGATCAGCTTTTGTTTATTATTTCCGTCATTTTCTACATTTTTTAAAATTAAATCGACGTATTGCCGATATACGGGTTCTATACTTTCGCGGAAAGAAAATTGTAGGTTGGAATCCACGGCAACCAAATCGCTACGCAAAGATTTGAGAATCTGCCATGCCGAATGATAAGATTCAATTGCCGCTTTAATATTCCCCTGTTGTCGGTACAATCTCCCCATTTGCCATTGCAATTGATAAGTAATCTCTTGAGCACGGATAGAGTTGGCGATGGCTAATGCACGTGAAGTAAGTTTCTGGGCTTCATTTAATTGTTTGGTTTGTTCGTAAAGTTCACCAAGATTTCCTAGAGCATGGGATTCTGCTCGTTTATCTTTTATAGTTGTTGCGGTACGAATTGCTGTTGATAATATTTGAGCTATATCTAACCATGAAGGTGTTTTGATTGTAGTTTTCTGTTTAAATTTTTCTAGTGTTTTGGCAAAGTTTATCTGTGTATCAACTGCAAATCTACTGGGTAATAAATTGGGAATTTCAGCGCTTATTTGGGGTATTAACTCTTTTGCAGCAGTCAATTTTTCTATTTCTACAAGTAAACTAAAAAGATTCAGTTGTGCTTGTAAGTGTATTTCAGTTGAAGGTGCTATATTAGCTGCTTGCTGATAAAATTTAATTGCTGAAGTCTGAGAATCCGGCTCTTGTTGAAGTCGAACTGTATTACCTAAACTAATTAAGGTTTCACTGATTTCTCGATCGGCTTTTACTTTAGATGCAATTTTTAAACTTTGTTGCAAAATTTTTCTTGATTCATCTAAGTTTCCAACAGTTCGTAAAACATCGCCGACGCTACGCAAACCAATAGATTTTAAAACATTATCTGGCTGTTTGTTTAAAATTTCTTGAAGTTCAATTAAAGTCTTTTGTGCTTGTAAAAACAACCCCAAAGCTTGCATAGCCTGTGCTTGATTTATGCGCGATTGAATCAATGCTGGTTGTAAATTCAATTGAGAGTAAATTTTCGAGGCATCTTTCCAAGTTTCTATTGCCTTTTGAAATTGTCCTTCTGCGAATTGTAAATTTCCTTTAATATCTAACGATTGAGCATAGATTTTGATCGCCTTATTTTTGGGAAAAATTTTTAATAAGTTAAGCGAACGATTTATATTTTTACGAGCTAATTGCCATTGTCCTAATTTTTGATAGGCTAAGGAGAGATTACTTAAGGTTATTGCTTCATTTAATTTATCTCCATCAGCTTGGTATTTATCAACTGCTTGTTTTAAGAAATTTACTGCTTCGGTAAATCGTCCTATTTCATAAAGTCTTTTACCTTGTTCAATTAAATTTTCTGTTTGGGAAGAACTAACGAATATAGGTGTTGCTAAAACTGGGGATAATGTAATTATAAATAATGATATTAATAGTGTTATAATTAGATATTTTATTTTCTTCATAACTGCTTTTTCTGATTCTGAAATAAATCAACTTGCATCTTCTCATTCAGGAATATATCTACCATTTGGTGCGGATTTATCCCCCCAATGGAAAATGCTAGCCTAGATTCGCTCAATCTACACCATTACAATAAATAAATTATAGGGTTAAAGTAAAAAATATCACCCGCAAGGGTACTGTAATTATAATTCTGACTGTTTATGATTTAAAAGACTTTTTTAAAAGAGTTTCTGCTCGTGTTTCTTAAAAATACATTATGAATTGCTGAAAAATGTAATTTATATGTAATCCAAATCACTTGTGGATGTAATACTCGCTACCTGTCATGAATGAGGACTAATTTCAAAACTCCGTAAATTTTAAATATTCAAAATTTAACTTCAAACATCAGGTTATGGATCCTATTACTACAGCAATTGTGGCAGCAATCGCCGCTGTTAGCAGCATTGCGATTAAAGATAGTTACTCGAGTGAGGGACATAATTTCATAGTTCACCATAAAACAGTACTTTTTGCCATTGGTTACTTTCCGGTGCCTCAAAGAAAATATGGCTAACTCGATCAACTATAAATAAGTTTAGTAAAGAATTGAGCGATTTAATCTAGCTCCACTACAATTATTTATGTGATTTATTTTCAAATCTGTATCTGAAGAAGCAACAAGCTCTATTTCTCCATTTTCATTGCGACTAAAACCAGTTGCTTCTATGATTGATTTTTGTTGGTTATCGTAATTAGCATTATTATTTTGAAATGAAGTTAAGAATGGTATTTTTTCTTCAGGAGTTAAATCCAATAACTGAATTAAGACTTGACTTCCATTAAACAAGTTACTGGGTTTTTCTGGTAATCCACCCCTTCCCGATACAATAAATTTCTGTCCTACAGAAGCCCTACATCCAGCTTTTAGTTTAGTCGTATTTTCAAAATTAGATGGTAATTGAATTAAATTATTAACAGGATTAAAGTCAAGCTGTTGTAATACTACTTGTCCGCTTATACCAAATTGAGAACTTGCATTAATATCGCTTTCATTAGTCAATTGCTCGCGGAATTGTAAACCAAAAAGACCTTGAGTTTTTATATTGATATTGCCACCGTTCCCTTCTACCGCACTGGCAATGATATCGCTGTTTTCAAAACCTGCAATAATGGGAGAATCAATCGTAATATTACCACCATTACCCGTTCCTGATGACCTAGCATTTATAATGCTACCGTTTTGTATTATTAGGTCAGATTTTATATTTAAGAAAATATTTCCACCTTCCCCAGATACTGTATCAGCTAATACTATACCCTTATTATCAAGTCGTAAGGAATCCGTATTTACAATTAAATTTCCCCCATCGTTCACTCCTTCATTATTTACAGCAACTATTCCCCCGTTGCTTATCTGAAATTTAGGAGTGTTGATAGTTATATCCCCAGCATTTCCACTGGGTTTATCGGGAAGTCCAAAATTTTGGCGAAAAGCTACAGGGAAAACTGGAACTGATGCACCAATAGCACTTGCTATCGGACTGTTTGGGCTAATACCCTTAACTTCTATAGATTCTGAAGCATTAATTGTAATTTTGCCACCATTACCACTATTAAGAGATGAAGTATTAACAGCTGCGCCATCTTCTACAATTAGCTTAGATGTATTTAAATTTAAAGAACCACCGTTGCCTTCTCGAAATACAGTTGAACCTATGTTCGTGGGAGATAAAGTTTGTGGATCTGCATCTACAAGTTTTATTGTACCCGAAACATTTATGTCTAAATTGCCACTATCTCCCTGTCCAAAATTGGTAGCGTTGATTGTAGCACCTTGTGTAAGAGCTAGATTTGATGCAGAAATATAAATATTACCTGATTCACCAGAACTAAAATTAGATGCAGTAATTCCACTGGGAGAAATTGGATTGAGCGCTGCAGTTCCATTTACTTGAATATCCTCAACAACATTAACAGTAATATTACCTCCAGAAGCAGCGCTGAAAGTTTTTGTGGCGAAAACACCTCCGTCATTTAGATGTAAATTTCCTACAGAAATATTAATATCTGCACCTCTTGCTGTACCTAGAGTTTCAGTTATAAAACTAGAAGATGTAACCCCTGTAATATTTCCTATATCTGGTGCTATTCTCACGTCTCCAGAAAGTTCTAAAATACCTTTTGCACTAACTTGAATATCGGAAGGCGTTTCGTTTCCGGTATTTTGGATTAAGATTGAAGAGCCATCTTTAAGAGTAATATTTTGCCCTTGTAATTGAATTCCATTACTTGTTAAACCACTTCCATCTAATGATGACTTATTGATAAGTTGAATATCTCCAAAATTTTCAATATTATCGTAACTTAACTGTAAATTTGAAGAACTGGAATTAAGATTAACTGTGCCTGTTTTGACTGCACCTAATTCTATCCGGCCATTTTCAGCAGTTAAAACACCACCATTAAAAGTAATATTTTTTCCAACTAGTGCAATCGAATTTCCCGAATTAACCTGTAATGTTGATTGGGTGTTATTGCGAATCCTAGGGCTAAATAAACCCCCTATTGATTGATGTCCGTTTCCATTGATTTGGATATTACCCGAATTGCTTCCCATTTGTAATCCCAAAGGTACGCTTACACTCAACAAAGGTGTACTTTGAGGATTTACTGCAGTAAATTCAAAACCATCTTCAAATAAAATACTTTCAGCAGTGCTGACAAAAAATGAACCACCAATATCTAAAGATGCATTTTCCCCAAATACAATTCCTGCAGTGTTTATTAAAAATAAATTGGCATTTCCTGATGTTTTAATTAAGCCATCAATATCAGAAATATTTCCACCTGTTACCCGATTAATAATATTAACTACATTGGTAGAATTATTGAAATTCGCTGAACCACCTGTGGGAATAGAAAATTCTTTGAAACTGTGAAATAAATTGTTACCTTTTTGAATACCGTTAAGAATATTGAAATCATTTCCTGTTGAGTTGACAGTTGTATTAGTCGTGTTATCGGACGTTACCTGAGCAATTGCTGGTAAAACAATTCCCGAAGTTAGTAAAGCACTTATTAATCCAGGTAGAAACGCAATCCCTTTCATGACGGTAAAAATATTTTTATATTCTGGATTTATGGTTCCCTAAAGACGGGAACTACTAACGGAAACGCTCGAATACGCTCTATAGAACCCTGTAAATTACCTTTGCGGTAGCTTAATAGCAGTTTTCGGTTGAGTACAATACTTTGCAAAAACAGGACTTACGCAATTGTCACAATATCCTGCTGGTGCGTGACACCACAACCCTCATTACTGCCTTGAGAATTTAATTAAGTGTCACAGCACCCTACAAAAAAATCTAGTGGTACGGGCAGGATACCCATACCACTTTAAATTTCAGCGAGGCCGTGGGGCTTCTCCGGTTCCAGCTAAATAATTACTGCACCAAAATTTGTTTGCTCAAAATACTCATGACTTCTCCTGGGTTAAGAGTTGGTAACAGTGGACTCCAATCACCCACTTGAGCATAGCCGAGTTGATGCAAATGTTGAATTGTGCGGGTAACGGCTTTGGGCGAACCTATTAGCAGGTGCTTGAGCGGTTCTCTTATAGGTAATTCGGAAGCTGCTTGATTGGGAATCGGTGCATCTGGGTTATCGTCAGGAGGTAAAAAGTTCAACGCTTGCGACTTGATGGAATAATTTCCACTTGAAACTTCTGCCATCCACAAGGACCAAACTGCATCAAGAACTGAATTACAGGGTATTTGCAGTTGATGTTCCGACGATGCTCTTACTACCCACCATCTACCATCTGTACAACCAACTTCACCAAGTTTCACATTGTTGTACTAAATATCGTCGTCGTGCAGTTTAAATCCAAATTTTTCGCACTCAGTAGCGATTGGGTAACTAGTTTCATTAGTGGTAGTAACTGACTCTGTTTGTTCTCGTTGGATAGGCAATGTTCCTTGCTTGTAGTGCGATTTGATGTAGTGGTAGCACTTCGCCAAGGTATTGGCTCTATAAATTTCAACGTTGTTTATGATTACTATCCAGCGTAGCGTTACGAAGTCATCACGGTCGTGGTTGATCCTAGCTATCAATTTGTCCCTAGCGTAAATGTCATGGTTGTAAGAACTTATTTCTACTGTTCTAATATCCTGAAGGTGTATTTCACCTGAGTTTGTGGCGATTAGAGAAAACAACTCGCGCTCATCACTTTTAAGCGCTTGTGAAATATCGCTTAAATGCGTCATAATATAGATTCCTGTAAAGGTTCAAAGGGCGAACGCACAAGTTTTCCAGGCTAGGGCGGTCGTCTTTTGTTTTACATATCTATAATAACAACTCAAAGTACAAAATACAACTAAGAGTACAAAGTTTTTTTAGAAAATTCCACACGTAAATCTGGCATGATTTCAATCATCTCTACATCAAGAATTTGGGCGATAGCTGTAATAATTTTAGTAGAGACGGATGCTGCTTCTCCGTTCTCCAGTTTTCTTATGTATTCTTGAGAGCATTCAACCCCTGCTTCAAAGAGCATATCTGATATTTCGCGCCTAGACCTTTTGCCTCTAAGGGTTTTGAGGATTCTTCCACATTCCTTGTTCCATGCAAGCATAACGACCCATTCTATCGGGACCATAATCACCTCTTTTATATTTTTTGCTTTTATATTTGCACTTTCAGTTGTCATATGGCAATATATTTTTGTACTGTCAGTTCAAGTAACCAGCTCAGTTATACATGAATATATGGACGGGATAAGTATTTAAGCCATCAGTTTGCTTCTGAATTTGTTCTTTGATTTACATTTTCAACTTCGATTCTGCTGATTTTATGAAACAGCGAGACTCGAAGCAGGCGTTAAAGCGATTCTGGGAAGAGAAAGAAAACAATGACTAGTTTCACTTCCGCAACACAGGGGGAAATTCGTCCCCCACTCAACATCCTCAAGGAATTCCTTACTACATTCAACCGCCGTCAAAAGTGCAAAGCTGCGATACTGTCATGGTTGGATGGTAAACATTATTACGGTCATTCTTGGGTGAGGATTACCTTTGAAAACCTGGCTGATATTTTGGGTTATTGTCGAGAAACTATCAGCAAACACATGAGGGAGTTGATATTTTATGGATTGGTAGAAGATAAACCATCCCATCGATTCCCCAAAGACACTGCATCGGAATATAGATTAAACCTAGAAAAAATTCTGGAAACCATAGATTATTCTCGATGCGAAAAAAGTCGTGTGAAAGCGCCAGATATTCCACCCGAATGCGCGAAAAATTCGCCAACATATAGTAAAACTTCCCTAGAGCTTTTTGAAAACAACAACGTTGGTGGGGAAGAAAAGGATGGGAAGCCAGATTGGGATACCATCCCATCTGAAGCGGAAGCATGGGAACAAGCCCAGATATCTCATTACCTTGAGGAATCAGGAGAAGTTGACTCGAATGAAAGTAAAGATTCTAATGGGGATGAACTTCGGGCCGAGCAAATCGAAGTGGTAACGAATTCAGAAAAACCTCAAAAACATGAGTTGAAAGAAGTTTGTACTGAGTTAAAAAGATTACGAATTAACCCAGATCCTTGTTTGGGAGTAATCAAGAAGCATTATCGTAACGTTGCAGCTGCAATCGCTCGGGTTAAGGAAGCGATTCATGAAGGTTGGTGTGATAATCCCACGGGTTTGTTTATCGCTAGTTGTAAAAATGGAGAGAAGCCAAAAAATACACCTACTTCTGAGGTGAGTGATTGGTTTGAGTGGGCTAGGAAAAAAAGGATTGCGATCGCGATGTCAGGAGAGGTAGTTTATACGCCGGATGGGGAAGCTGTAAAGATTGGGGAAATGATGCGGCGGTATCCGATGTGCAGATAATTTTATCAGTTATCAGTTGGCAGTTATGGCATTGCACTGAGATGTTTGTAAAAACCTTTGTTCTGAAAACCCAAAACTATATCTGAGTACCCTTTTTTGGCGTTGCTGATTGAAAGTATGAATACGTCGAAACTTGAAGCGCAAAACCCTATAAAAACGTTGTTCAATAATGCTAAAAATTTAAATTCATACACTGAGTAGGCAACGCCTAATCCCCCATGAGCAAATGCTGTGAGCCACACACAACGCGCGAGAGCGCGAAGCTGCGGCTCACCCGGTTCAGCTAAAAACCCCTTGTCAAGGGTTCCCATAAGAATTTTTTTAGGAGAAAAAAATTCTTATGGGTGCCCGTCACCTCCTTTATGCTGCCGCTTGTGGCTGTGGTTGGAACATGAATAAGGAGTAAACTACATCGCGACGGATATTTGTCATCATATCCAGGAATAGTTCGTAACCTTCACTCTTGTATTCAATTAACGGATCTTTTTGACCGTAACCCCGTAATCCTACTGATTCCCTCAAAGCTTCCATTTGTTGTAAATGTTCGCGCCATAGGGTGTCAATTCGCTGTAAAATAAAGAAGCGCTCTGCTTGACGCATCAATCCGGGTTGAATTTGATCGACTTCGGCTTCTTTCATGTCGTAAGCGATGCGAACTTGTTCGTGTAAAAAGGCTTTGATATCGCCCATGGACATATCTTCTAAGTGAGAAGGTTGTAAGTCCGATAATAAATAAACGAATTCTTTGACTTTTTCGGTTAATTTATCTAATTCCCATTCTTCCGATGGTAAGTCTGGGTTGACATAATAATCAACGATGTCATCCATCGTTTTCTCGGCATATTTAATTACTTGCTCTTTGAGATCTTGCCCTTCTAATACTCTACGACGTTCGGCGTAAATTGCACGCCGCTGGTTGTTCATTACTTCATCGTACTCAAATACCTGCTTACGAATGTCGTAATAATAAGTTTCGACTTTCTTCTGTGCTCCTTCCAAACTACGAGTTAACATACCCGATTCGATGGGCATATCTTCCTCTACCCGGAACATATTCATCAAACTGGCAACGCGATCGCCACCGAATATCCGCATCAAGTTGTCTTCTAAACTGAGGAAAAATCTTGTAGATCCTGGATCTCCTTGTCTTCCGGCACGTCCCCGTAATTGGTTATCAATCCGTCGCGATTCGTGGCGCTCGGTACCAATCACGTGTAAACCACCCAAGGAGATAATTTTATCATGTTCTTGGTCGGTAAATGCTTCGTATTCCTCTTTAATGCGGTTGTATGCTTGCCGCATTTTCTGAACTACTGAGTCTTCTGTTGGTGCTTTCTCTACTGCTACTGCGATTTTGTCTTCGGCTTCGAGTTCGGTTAAGCTACGTTCGCCATATTCTTTAACAGCAGCTTCTACGGCCACCTTCAGAATATTCTCGGCTTCTTTACTTATATTCGTAGGAAATACTTTGGGGGAAGCTTTCCAGGTTTTCACTTTTTTACCGGGAACGAAACCTTGTCCGCCGCCAGCTGCAGAAGGTAAACCGGCTGCTTTTTGAACGGCAAATACATCCTCGTCTTCTGGCTGGACAATTCGAGGCATTAAATATTCCCGAACTTTCAAACGCGCCATATATTCGGCGTTACCACCCAAAATAATATCAGTACCTCTTCCAGCCATGTTGGTAGCGATAGTAACCATCCCCCCACGTCCGGCTTGGGCAACAATTTCAGCTTCCCGTTCGACATTTTCCGGTCTGGCGTTGAGTAATTCGTGGGGAATACCGATCTGTTTCAACAGTTGACTGAGATATTCAGATTTTTCAACACTCGTGGTTCCCACTAATACGGGCCTGCCAGTTTCGTGCATTTCGGCACATTCTTTAGAAATCGCTTTCCATTTACCGACTTCTGTCTTAAATACCATGTCAGCTAAATCTTTACGCTGTCTGACGCGGTTTGTAGGAATTATAGTTACTTCTAGTTTGTAAATTTTTTCAAATTCTACTTCTTCTGTTTTTGCGGTTCCTGTCATTCCACCTAATTTAGGATATAGCAAAAACAAGTTTTGATAGGTAATGGAAGCCAGGGTTTGGGTTTCTGGCTGAATATCTACATTTTCTTTAGCTTCAATGGCTTGGTGAAGTCCATCACTCCAACGTCTTCCGGGTAATACTCTACCAGTAGATTCATCTACAATTACCACTTCTCCATTACGAAGAATGTAGTTTACATCGGCCAAAAATAATTCCTTGGCTTTGATGGCGTTGAACATAAAGTGCGCCCAAGGATCTTCAGGATCGAATAAATCGTTGACTTCTAAAAGCTGTTCTGCCTTCTGAAAACCTTCATCAGTCAAAAGTACGTTCCGAGCTTTTTCGTCTACTTCGTAATCTTCTTCTTGAACCAACGCTCTGGCAATTTGAGCTGCTTTAATATATTTCTCGGTTGGCCTTTCTACTTGACCGGAAATAATCAATGGAGTTCTTGCTTCATCAATTAAAATAGAATCGACTTCGTCAATTACGCAATAATTGAACGGACGCTGTACAACATCCGCCATTGACGTTGCCATATTATCCCGTAGGTAGTCAAAACCGATTTCGCTGTTGGTAACGTAGGTAATATCGCATTCATAATTTTTTTTCCGTTCTACGGGAGTCATGCTGGACTGAATTAGTCCCACAGTCAATCCCAGGAAGCGGTGTACCTGCCCCATCCACTCGGCATCACGACGGGCTAGGTAATCGTTAACGGTAATGACATGTACGCCTTTACCAGTTAAAGCATTTAAATAACTAGGTAATGTCGCAACCAGAGTTTTACCTTCCCCGGTTTTCATTTCTGCAATTTGTCCCTTGTGCAGAATCATCCCCCCCAATAGCTGCACGTCAAAGTGGCGCATTCCTAAAACTCGTCTTCCTGCTTCCCTTGTGACGGCAAAGGCTTCGGGTAGGATATCATCAAGGGTTTCACCTTTAGCAAGGCGTTGTTTAAACTCTACTGTTTTACCCTTAAGCTCTTCATCAGAAAGAACTTTAATTTCTTCCTCTAAGAGATTAACTTCAGTAATGTATGGTTGATATTTTTTTAGTTTACGAGCGTTGGGGTCGCCCAACAAGGTTTTTAGCATGGCTTCTTTATTTTAAGGGTAGGCAAGGAAGAAAAAATTATAGATGATGGCAATGATTATAAGTATTAAAACTTAGCAACGAACCTTTTTTGGTTCGGGAAAGATGCATTCCCAGAAAATTAACTCAAAAACAGTCGTAATACCAGCGTCACAGTTTACTAACTAATTGGTTTTTTGAAACAACTTATATTTATCTAAACTAATAGTATCATTTCGTCCCCAATGCAGCGCCGTAAACCCCGACCAGGGAGAGGTGTTGGTTTCCCGTCTTGTTTTGGGACGAGGGATGGGGGGATGGGGAGATGGGGAGATGGGGAGAGGGGGTAGAGGGGGGAGATAACTACTCACTACTCACTGTTCTGAAGTTGTATTCACTAGCACCGGAATGACAACTAACGCAACTTCCCAGTTGTATGGGACGCTGTAATTCAACTTGGGGATGTAAGGCCTTAAAAAAGCGCGATTTGTTGACTCTATAAGGTGTTGTTTCTTCTTGTTTGTGCAGACGGGAGAAAGTTGACAGATAGCGCCACACTAATATTCTTGGTGGATCTACTAAAGGTTTCAATCTTGCGCCGTAATGTTGTTCGTCTTGTAGTAAATTTTTCCAAGTTTGGGTGGGTAATACTGATGGTGGTATGGCTATATGACAGCTAGAACAGTTTTCCAGATAAAGTTTTTGTCCTAATTGGTATTCTGCCGGTACTACATCAACTGTACCGATTTCCGAGGCGGTAACGGCACCGTGGGCATGGCTTGCGAGCGTTAACAGCCAACCCATAGCGAAACTCCAAATCAAAATTACTAATAGTACACCTACGGTATTTTTTTTGTAGGAGGAATGCACTTTATTTCCTAATAAAAACTAATATTTATCTTAAAATTATCTAAATAATTGCAAAACTTGATGAATGTTAAGCACAATAAATCAATTATACCCAAAATTATAAATTAGCTTATTTTAAACCAAAAACAGGAAAATAAATGATTCTTTGAGAGATTCTTGCAGAATATTAAACTGAATCTCTTATCTTACTCAGTTAAATATTCTGCCCATACTTTTTTAATTGTTGACAGCTTGTAAAGTCTGCTTATATTTTTCTGGACTGGTTTCTAATTCCACATGTAGGGAATCAATTCCCTCTTTCTCCAGTATTTCTAATATTGCTAGATTTAAGCCTTTCTCAATATCTAAGTATAAATTCGCATCAGTCACAAATCCCCTAATTTGAATGACACGAGCATTCTGTTCAATTCCGCTGAACCTAACCGCAAATGATGGAGAAAGTCCCACAAAAGAGTTCCGTAATTCTTGAATTGCATTGCAAATTCTGGCAGTCTGCTTTGCGGAAATACCGTCTATTTTCAAAGTTAAATTCAGTCCCCACCTAAATTCTTCTCTAGCATTTTGTGACCAATTTTCAACAATTCCAGTAATCATTCGAGAATTGGGCATTTTGACGATGGAACCCCATTTATATATATGCAGGGTTGTACTTCTAAATCCAACATCGAGTATTTCTACAAAACCATCTACTCCTGATACTGATACCCAGTCACCTTCTCGATAGAGTTTATCGGAGTAATGCTTCCCAACGAGCACAAACCAATTATATTTTTAATAATCATGCATTCGATTCAGCTAACATTCACTTACATAAAGATAGGTGATATTGCTACGAAAAATTATCTTTTCAAATTTTATGAAAATTTATGATAAATTATTTTTTAGTAAGTAATTTATTCTATACTGTGAAACTATTAATATATTTTTTATAACTAATATTTTGATATTATAATTTATTTTTTTATAGATAAAATGCTTGTACCAGCCCATATAATTGATTGAGAAAAAGAGATGACCCTAATGACCTTGTAAATTCCAAAACTTTGCAGAGTAACTCTTATAGACGATACTTAGTCTACCCGTCACCAACCGAACGTAACAGCAGTAATTTTAACTAGATGATGCTATATTAAAAAGATTATATACGTATATTTACTAGTGGAATTGATTAATAGTATGCTTTCTACATTCACATAGCAGTTTAAAATAATCAACAAGGTCCAGCAAGGAAATTTAAAACCCAAATGTCTCACTATCAAAAATTACTACGAGTTTCTACCTTAGGTAAGTCTTTGTACAATATCACTCCCAAGATTGAAGCAATAGTTGCCGATTCGGGAGTTGAAACTGGACTTTGTACTTTATTTTTGCGTCACACTTCGGCTAGTTTATTAATTCAAGAAAATGCCGATCCTAATGTGTTGACGGATTTAGCTAATTTTATGGCTAAACTTGTACCCGAATCGTGCCATTATATACATGATGATGAAGGTCCAGATGATATGCCCGCTCATATCCGTACTGCTATTACTCACACTTCCGAACATATTCCTATTAATCGAGGACACTTGGTGTTAGGAACTTGGCAAGGAATTTATATTTGGGAGCATCGTCAACGCAATCATCATAGAGAGTTAGTTGTTCATATTTCTGGCTAATTCGCTCCGACTGCGGTTCAAATTTGATACACAATGAAGGGCTTAATATAGTATTTTTGTATTTTTTTAATCCTTGATTAAATATAAAAATAGTTTAATTATTAAGTTTATTTATACTTTTTGAACTGATACTTAATTTTTAATTAAAGTTAAGTTATAAGTAAATTTTAATAATTGGTTAGAGCAGACTATTATTTTTCTATGAAGCCAAATTTTACACCTAATAATTCCTTCCAAGTACTCGATGTTAGTCTCGCCCAGAAAGTTGTAAAACCTTTGTCGCTAAATCCAAATAAATCTTTAATTACTAGTTTCACACAATTGGAAACTAGGGTTATTCAACAAGTCTCTGATGTCAATTTGATCCTAGTTATTCGAGATACGTTACAAAGAATACTTGATGCCTTGCTGTATAATTTTCCGGAAAATATATTTTGGGATTTTGATTTGATGGTTAGCAGCATGCTCAAACAAACAATATTCGCTGAAAATAAAGTGGATTTATTAGAAAATTTCGGCAATAAAATTGTTTTATTAATGGATATGTTTGGTAGAAAGTCGGAAATTCGCTTCCGATACGTTCATGATTTTATCTATGGATTTGACTGGGCGGGATGGGTACAAAAAAAACCTCCCCAAAGGGCGCATTTGGAACCTTTTTGCCTTGATTTTTTAGATAATTTAATCCGTAGAGGTGAAGAAATCTTACAACGTATTAAGAAAGATGATGTTAAATATCCCCAAATATCGTCCAAGCGTTATCGTAACCCTTTTGACTTTTCCCGAGAACCGGATTCGGAGCATCGTCTGTTAACTTATCTTGCCGCTCGCGATTGTATACCAGTTGCAGCATGGGAGTGGGATGCTGTTGGAATATGGGATAAACCTTTTCACCTTCTACGGGAACAGGCTTCGCTAAAGTTAAATATACCTAAAAAATAATTGATGGTTAAATTTTTTGATTACTATTGATAAGTTACGCGAGATTCGAGCTTTTAACTTAAATGAAAATTGCTGACTTAATTACCTGGTTTGAAGAATGGGCTAATCCTGCATGGCAAGAAAAATGGGATAATTGCGGTTGGCAAGTAGAACCTGGAGTGTTAGAGGAAGATCCAGGGGTGTTAGTTTGTCTAACGCCTACTTTAGCTGTAATGCAAGAAGCGATCGAGTTAAAAAATTCAGGTAATCGAGTCAATTTAATTTTTGCTCATCATCCTTTAATTTTTACTCCCCCCAAGTCACTGTGTACTGGCGATCCAATTGGGGAAATGGTACGTTTAGCATTTATCCATAATATTGGTATATACAGCGCTCATACTAACTTTGACCAAGTAAATGATGGTACTGCGGATGTTTTAGCGCAAATTTTGAATCTTCAGTCCGTATACCCTATAGTAAATACCCAGCCGGGTTTGGGATATGGGCGTGGTGGCATTCTTCAACCTTATTTAACTTTACAGGAGTTACTTGCGCAAATTCAAATAAAACTTAAGCCACCCAATTTAATCTTTTCCCCAAATGCTGATTTGGAGATGTCTGTTGAAAAAGTGGCTGTTTTGGGAGGAGCGGGGGCTAGTTTCATTCAGTCGGTATCTAAAACTGGCGCAACGGTATATTTAACTTCTGACTGCAAGTTTCATCAGTTCCAAGAAAGTCGCGATGCTGGGATTATTTTAGTTGATGCCGGACATTATGCTACCGAACGCCCTGCTTGTGAAGTTTTATCAAGCAAATTCGCTGCTTTTAATCTTCCTTTTGTCGGATTAAGTAGTCTTGATGAGGATTTTCGTCAATTTTTTCTTTAATTGATTCTAAGTATATAAGGTTATGGTAAGTATAAAAGAAGGATGTTAATTGTTTTTCTTTAGCCATAAGTATATGAAATACTTTAGTTAAATTATTTATTTTGCAAAAAATAAATTTTTACTGTAACATCAATAGTGTTATAGCTAACTTTTTAATTGTTTTATCTAACAAGTAATTAGTTGTTAGCTGTGACTTAAATCACAAACATTAGTGAATATAATCACTTAAAAAGTGTCTTAGGTGTTTCAAAATAGAAAATGATGAAATGCTAACCTAGCTTTAACTAATGATGATTCGCGCACTTGTTGAATCTGCTTTTCAAACCGGATATTTAAGCGTTGAGTCTGAAGGTCTGCTGCATCAGATGCTAGCTACCAAAATATATCAGGCAGAAGATGTGGCTGCATTGACGCGCCTGTGCGATGCTGTTCGTGCTGGTCAAGTTAAACGAGAAGCATCTTCAAATATTTCTATGGAATTTCTCGCGCGAAAATAAGATTAGAATGATTGCTACAGAAAGCTTTCGGTTGATTTAAGATGTTATTTGAGAAATAAAAATTGATTGATTGTTCAAGTTAGGGTGAAGCTCGGGGAGAGAATGAGTTAAGATCGATAACATAGAGGTGGATTAATAGGAGTCGTGCCCATATTTCCGGGCAATGCCAATGATTATAAGGACGAATAATTAAACAACCGCAATATTCACTTGCTTTGGAGTATCATTTAATTCATAATGGTAGGAATAGATTACCGGCAATATTTTATCTGGTCGGCGACGATGCTAAATTCTTTCACTTCTATGAAACAAATATTCCTTGAATGACCAAACACTACCTCGTTTAATTTTTGTTGTGCGGTAAATATGATTATTTTTGTCAGCCCAAAATTTACACAAAACTGACGGCAACGTTAGCTAACGCAGGTGGGTTTGGGTTAAAGTGCCGTACACTAAGTTACAAGTGTTATTTATTGGGGTTAATCCCAAGTTTTTACAAATTTAATTACGTTGAGAAAAAGGTAGAAGCACACGAATGCTACACCGTAAGATTTATCAACTTTGTTGTGATGCGCGGGAGATATGTATTTTCTTGCGGGATCAGCAACGCTGGATTGAACGCGCCCGCATTATAGATATCGAGGGTGATTTAGTCACCCTGCGCTATGAAACTGAAGAAGAAGATGAAATTTGTTCTTGGGAGGAAATGGTTCGCCTCGAAAGTATTGGCGCTGTAACTCAGAAACTTGCTTCGGTTCCGCGAGGTAATGTTGAGCCTTTGTTAACGGAAGAATGTCCGGATGCCGAACGTATTCGCAATCCGTTTACTGATTCCAATCCTGAGTAAGGCGTTTTTGGTCAGATAATTGTTGGATGTTTCCCATCTTACCAGACACTGTGGCGAAGGCGCACTTACCGAAGTGACATTTTGCTTATACGATCCACCCGGGCTAGGGTAGGCTTTAAATCAGTTAACTAGTGCTACATCCGGCATGTTGGATGATTATAAGTCTGCCCATTTTTATACTTCTTTTCAGCAACGCCGAATTTTTACCTTCAACCGCAAGATGGTTGACACCGTATTCTTTGAATCGGTGTGAGTACCTCATGGGTACCCGTCACTATTCTTCTTCACTTTCAAAAGCTGGACAATAGCCTTCTAATGTTACTTTAAAATTATACAAGGGGGACGCGGGATTCCAACACCGTTGCCCCCTCTGGTGTTTGCAGGTTCCACAGCAATCTAACGATGACCAAATATTGCGATCGCCATTATTTAGGAGAAGTTCTCTTGGGGATAAGCCTCGCAATACAAGTTCTTCTCCTTGCCAACGCGCTTCGACTAAGCCGGTGTCGCCAAATTGTTGCCACCGGGGATCGTTGGTTATATTATCTGAAAGTGTAATTAGGACTGCTGTTTCTAATTGAGTTAGTTCGCCTTCGTATTTGGTGTCTGGCGCTGCTGGTTGTAAGAATGTGTCGCCGATGGGGAGTTGGACTAGGGTATTAACCTGGGGAGAGTGTACGTGATAGCGGTTTTGCAGTTCTTCTAAACCTGTTAAGTCTGCTAAATAGGCCGGTGTTCCGTGGACGAAAACAACGTGTTTAGGTCGCAGATTATGAATTAATTGGGTTGTTCCGGGGCCATCGCTATGCTGTGCGAGGAGATAGCTTTCTACAATGCCCAATTCAGAATAATGTTCTGTTTGGATCTCGGTTTTTTCTGGTTCTAAAATCAGCCAGGAACCTATTTGTCGTTGACAATATTCTTTTAAATCAATTGTGTAGTCGGTAAGAATAATACAGGGAGAATTGCCAATTTGACTTCGTTGAGAATCTTCTAGACGGCGTACGCGAGGACGTACTCGTTCATCCCAAAATAATGGTTGATGACGGGCGAAATTCTGTACTGATGGGGGAAGATGAGGGAGTAGTTCCAGATAAGCATCGCATCCAGCAGCAATGTTTCCATCAACCCAAATATCTATGTCTCTGCCGGTAAAGTGGTGGTGACTGCGGAGAAGCATTAATAATTCTTGACCTAAACCTAAGAGCGGTGTAGGCATTAATACTGAGGTCCCTTCTGCAATAGCCCGATTAATTCTTTCTGCTAGTTGATTTTCTTGATTGCGGCGGTGGGGATGGCGAGCAGTACCGTAGCTACCTTCTATTATTAAGACATCTAAATCGATTCCACGCAATTCTTCTAAGCGAAAACCTTCTACTAGCCGGGAGTTGGATAAGAAAAAATCTCCCGTATATAGCAATTTATAAGAGCGATCGTTCGTTGTATAGGTGAGTAAAATTGCAACTGCGCCGGGTAAATGCCCGCAGGGGAAAAATTCTACGGTGAGATTTTTTTTAAGTTCTATGGTCGTGCGTAGTTCTAATGCTTGGAAGAGTGAATCGGTTTCATTCGATTTTTTGTCTAACCAATTTAATGGTAGTAGCTTACAGGTCACAACGCTAGCGTAAATAGGTATGAGAGGAAATGCTTTGTGCAGGGCTAGCAACCCTCTTGCATGGTCTGGATGAGCATGAGTGACTAATACCATGTCTGCTGGTAAGGAAGTAGAATCGGGAGGGGTTGGCTTTTTCAACCCATTTGTTAAAGGTGAAATATCTGCCAAGCCACAATCTAAAATGATGCGATATGGTCCCATTCGCACCAATAAACACATACCTTCACCTTCTTGATGAACGCCATAGGGTAAGCATTCTAATTCGCTTCGGGCAACGCTATCATCAAGAGAGACTATTGAATAGCCTTCGCTCATATATCCCCCCGCACAGTGGATTCAACAATACATAATTATCTATAGCTCAGCTACAAAGGTTTGATTTATATACTTCTTAATAATGAAGCGTACTTCTAAAGTTGATTTTTATTGCAAAAAGAGGAGAGGAAGTTGATGAACGCCTTACGTCTGGGATTAACTTCCTCTCCATTCACTATTTAAAGAAGCATCACGTTCTCAAACCCTGGAAATACTTATTTTTGGCTACCGAGTCTACTCAATTATCTTTATTAGTGCGCTGAACCATTGCCGTGATAATTTTCTGAATCATAAAAACCATTCTTGGTGCCAAAAACCAAGCATGACACTGTAAACACGATTGTTAGGGCTACTAGAATTAGCTTTACATCCATATTCTTTACCTTCTACTTTTATATGTTCCTATCTTTCTAGGATACTTCCGCTTAAGGTGATGACGGAGAAATTTTTACCTAGCATATATTGCTTTATTGTGCAATGAGTGAATTTACTATTGCCGCAGTCAGATTGTAGTTCATGTTGGACCGCGTGTCTATCTACTTTTGCTACATCTCTAGAAGAAACCGGGCTTTTAAACTTATTTTCTTTGACTCCCTACTCTAATATTCAGCATGTTGTAGTTATCTTGAGAGGTAAAAATTTTTGATATTAATTCATATACTACTATTTTATATACTAAACATATAATTATTTAATGAGATCATATAATTATTTTAATTGCTTAGCATTTAAGCGTTAGAATGTTTAAACATCTAAATGTTTAAAAATATATAGTAAAATTTTTACTTAAAACTATGTTGAAAAATGATTATTACTGTAGCGGCCTTCAAAGGCGGTGTAGCTAAGTCTATAACTGCATTACACCTTGCAACGTACTTACAAACAAATGCAGACACGCTGTTAGTGGACGGAGATTTGAACCGTAGTGCATTAGACTGGTCTAATCGGGGTAGTTTGCCATTTAAAGTTGCCTCGGAGGATGATGGGGTTAGTTTAGCTCCTTTGTACGAACATAGAGTAATTGACACTCCTACAAAACCTAATTTTGAGGAGTTAAAAAGCATTGCTTACGGATGTGATTTAGTAATTGTACCTACTACGCCGGATGCTATTGCTTTAGCTGCTACTATGCAAATGGTTGAATTACTTCGGGAGTTAAAGGCTAATTATCGAATTTTACTAACTATTATTCCTCCAATTCCTAATAAGTCGGGAAAAGAGGCAAGATTAGCTTTAAAGGGTGCTAAATTACCTATTTTTAAAACAGGAATTAAACGACTTGCGGTTTTTCAAAGAGCAGCTTTAGAAGGTGTACCGGTTAATGCTGTGAATGACCCTTACGCGCAAGTTGCATGGCGCTGTTATGCTGGTGTTGGCAAGGAGATTTTATCTTGAGTAAGAAAAAAACTAGTCGTTTTGATAAAATATTTGATGCAGCCCGTTCTCGTCAGAAAAGAGATGAACTAGGAGAAATAAAAGAGGAAAAAGTTTCTTTTAAAAGTAAAAGTACTGACCCTGATTATGTACGTACTACTGTTTATTTACCTAAGAAGTTGCATCGAAAGTTGAAGTTGGCTGCTGCTGCTGATGAGCGTCAAATGAGCGATATTATGGCCTCGTTGATTGAAAAGTGGCTTGAGAAAAAAGGTGATTAAATTACATGTTGCGCCAGCTATGTTATTAATTAAAAAACTTACAGCATTCTTCTTTATTTTTACCAGTATCAACCAATAAGAACCCAATTGGAATGCAATAGACTTTTGGACATATTATACCGCAAAGGTCGGCATGCACTACCGGAGTTACATGACACTTGTCAGGAGGGGAGCAACGAAGTATACTCGTAGCGACCGAAACGAAGTGTAGGGAAGCATTCAGCGAAGCTGCGGAGCGTGACCGTACCTTTATGTCGTCCCGTTCACGCCTTTGGCCTGCGGCTCAGGGACTTAAGGACATATACTTGGCCTCTTGTGAGTAATGACGCACTAACTTGACATCCTCCCCACGCCTATAAGGCGGGGGATTCCAAGAATCACTTCCTAGGTTTCCTCTTTCTGCGACTCGACTTACGCGGAGGAGTTTCCTCACCCGCCCAGAGGTTGATGTCTCCAGAGGCGTTTAACGTTCCCGTGTGCCCCACGGTACGGAGTCCAATCTCAAGTATGTTTCGCGCAGCATTCCAATCACGGTCCTGAGTATGTCCACAACGAGGACAAGCATGAGTTCTAGTACTAAGAGATTTTTTTACTAGCTCTCCACAGTTAGAACAATTTTGGCTAGTACCATAAGGCGGCACAGCTACAGTCACTATCCCAAAAACTTTGCCAAAATACTCAATCCATTGTCTAAACTGGGTCCATGCTGCATCACTAATCGATTTAGAAAGGTGTCTATTTTTTACCATGTTTCTTACCTTCAAATCCTCGTAGGCTACCAAGTCGTTAGACTGGACTACGCACCAAGAGTCTTTACAACAAAGTCTTTACGTTGCCTACTTACTTTGAGGTGCTTACGAGCTAGTTTTTTTCTAAACTTGACTCTATTTCTAGAACCTTTCTTGGTTTTAGAAAAACGGCGTTGCAACATGCGCAAAGACTTCTCATTTTTACACAGATGTCGTGGATTCTCAATTCTATTACCTTCGCTATCAGTCAAGAAGTGGTTTAATCCAACATCAAGTCCGATAGTTTTACCAGTCGTTTGACGTTTTTCAATTCTTTCTTGATTGATGCAAAACTGGCAATAATAACCATCAGCACGACGTACAACCCGCACCCTTTTAAACTGTTTTAGTTGATAAAAGTGCAAATCACGGGTTCCCCAGAGCTTAAAAGTTCCAGATTTAAAACCATCGCTAAATGTGAGGTTTCGGTAATTTTTGTGTAAGTCCTAACTAATGTAAAATTGCATCAAAAAAAGCATTATCACCGAAAATGAAAATCACCGGATAGATTCAAAAATGATTTACATGAGTCTACTTCTAGAAAGTTAAAAATGACGACATCGCCTTAAAACAAAGAAACCCTCAGAAACGAGGAATGAAAATGGATACATGTAATGGCAATTAAGGATGAGTCGTATACTACCAATAAGAAGAGATTTGGCACTAGTGTATTGAATGAATATGATGACGGAGTCGGAAAGGCTCGAAGATGGGAGTATCCTAATATAGCGGTAGTATAAATGTGATGGCTCCTCCTACACTAATGTATTATGCCTGAGTAGACAAGAAAAAAACTTCTAGCTATCATCAGATGTGACAGAATAAACCATCCTCATAGTAAACATTCGATGGACATGGTTCATCACCCCGAGGTCCATCTGAATAGGGATAAGGGAGATGCCAAAATTCAACGAGATTGCTCTATCTTTAAGAGCAATATATATCCGTACCATGACGTAGATGAGAATCGCAAAAGGACCACTGCATTCGGGGCGCCTATGGTTGGATAAGAATGCGTGATACAAAAAACTCCAAATAAATAATGAAAAAAGACGCTATGAATTTACTCAGGAAGAATACAAATGTATGGTTAGCGGGCTCAATGGGGAGAAACCCTATAAATCTCCTCAACAACTTGTTAAATCAGGAAATGGCAGTAATCGTGCTTGCAATAATAACATTATTAATCGGGCAGGCGCCCTCATGGTCAATGGACTTACCTGATGAATGTGAACTAATGATGATTCAAAAGGCAAATATGCGTCAGAACCAGAACAAGTACGATGCAAACAATAATGATCAGAAGGAGGAAGAGGCGTGTAATGAAGGGGCAACGGAGAGCAACGGAGCGACTAGTGGGAAAAAAGCAGAGGCAACAGCTGAGCAGTAAGGGGGGTGAGCCGTGCAAATGATGGTAGCCGTCACGCAACGGCACGGCAATAAAGCCCGAAGTTAATCTACACCGCTTTTTGCCTCAATAAAGCCCGAAGTTAATCTACACCGCTTTTTGCCTCCCCTACATGTCTTATCTGTTGCTTGGAATATATTTAAAACCTCACCCTCGTTCCCTCTCCAAAATAGCGGAGAGGGAACGAGGGTGAGGTAAAATTTGTATTCATGTAAATAATAATTATAAAAGCAATAGGACAAGAAAATGGTGAAAAACAGCGTCGTCTTGGGCGTATCAAGCATCAACAGTCGGGTTTTAACAAAACTATGTAGTTTGTTGTTAATGTTTTGTACACTGGCGGTAATTACATGGTGCTTGCACATAAACCCCGCATATGCACTCACTATTAGTTGTGGAGGAAATATCCAACCTCCGCTGACAAATGGCGAAATCAATCTTAGCGAGCTTGGATACGACGGAAGTGCTCCTGATTACCGTGCATCATGCGATGTTCGTGATTACACATCTTTGGACCCGAGTGATTTATTGTTACATAACGACACAGAAGACCAGGTTCTCGTTCAAATAACCCCTAAATTGTACAAGGATTCCCAAATCCCATCAATAGACATACCACTCGATCCACAGGGAGAATCCTACATCCACACTCCCAAAGAATCGGGCAGGTATGATATAAGAATTTCCCACTAAATGGGGCAGTTCTAGACGGGAATAAAGATCGAATAAAGAAACCCGATTTTGATTACAAACCGGGTTTCTTTATAGTTTTTAACTAAGAGGATGTTTGAGAAGTTATAAATAAAACTCGTAAATTTTAAGATCCCCCATTATCCCCTTTTTTAAGGGGGAAGGCGGGATAATCCGAAAGCTGGGCAAAAAACTATACTTTTCAAACATCCTCTAACAACTATCAAATTATAAAAGGATTTCTTCACCTGCTTCGGTAAAACGAACGTCTTTTATGTTCCATTTGGGATTGCTGGTTAAAGTCTTTTTAAGACTTCCAAATATAGCGAATTGTTCGCAACTTGATAGGGAGCTAAATTGTCGTTGAGAGTTAGGAGATAAACGTAAGTCTACCGTGGCAATGCCATTTTTAACGTTGACTCGATAGTTGGAGATGTTGAAGTCACCCGTGTCTCTTTCTGCAAGAATTTCACCTACTGCATCTGCTACTGGTTTGTTAACCGATACCGATACTTTTTTAGATACGTAATCTTGACATTGTAGGTCACTAGTGTATACAGTGACATCTACTTTAGAGCTTGCGGCTTTGTTTTGATTGGGGGTTTTTGGTGATGGGGATGGTAAGGGAGTAATGTCGGTTTTAGGGGTTCCAATTTCGCTGCGAGGGGTGGGAAATGGACTGCTTGCAACTGGGGATTTCTCGGATGGTGTTTCGTTTGAGTTGTTTTCGGTGGAATTGGGACTGCAACTGCTTGCGCTGATTACCATTGCTGATAATATCAAAGGGAGAATATATCTAAAGCGCGCGCGGATAAATTTCTTCATAGTGTTATTGCCCCTCACTTTTGATTATAACAACAGTCATGCTTGTATATATGACCTATCAATTTCTAACGGATATAGCAAGACTTTTAAATACTTATAAGTAGCATTTTTACTTACTTAGTTGGGTGTAAAAATCCACGGATATATAAATTTAAAATGTCTTAGTAGTATGTACTTACAGCAGCCAATTGGGGTATTTTATACTCAAATAAACCATGATTTATTATCGATAGTGGAAATTAATTATTGCAGCATCTTAACCCAAGGTTTTATGAGTTTTTATTCCCTGTTTTAAGTAAAGGATAGTAACTTTTTTCTTATGTCCGATAAACAATCCGACAACTACAATCCACGTAAAGCACAATGGGAAGGTACGAGCATTGATAAATGGGAACCTTCAAAATGGAAGCAATGGAAAGCTAAACAGTCTGGGAAGGATGAGTTTGTCAAATTAGAACGGGAATATTTACGGATAAAATATAGCGTAGCTCAGGCTAATTTGGCTTTAAGTTTAGATAGAGTCAAAGTTAAGCTTAAATTAAATTGTGGAAAAACTATTGCTTTGCAAGGTACTTTCCCCTGTAAACCGCTCGATGCTGGTAAGAATAATAGTTCTAATAAACAGTATACCATTTCTACCGGTTTTCCTGCGAATGATGTGGGTTTAAAAGCTGCGATCGCGAAGGCTAGGGAATTGGATTTGTTGTTGATGACTAAGCAATTTCAATGGACTCCTGAGTTGTTAGGTAAACAAGGGCAGAAGTTGAATTCTGTATGTGATAAAAGTGCTGTTAAAACTATTGGGGAATTAATTGAGGATTATCAACAGGAGTTTTGGAAGACTCACGAGAAGAATAGACAAGGTATAAAAACTTGGGAAAGTCATTATTTAAGGCATTTAAAAAAGTTACCTCAAGATGTTGCTTTAACTGAGGATGCTTTGGAGGAGGCTTTAAAGAATACTAAACCTAGTACTAATTCTAGATTTTATTTGGTTTGGCAGTTAAAGAAGTTTTGTGATTTTTGTGAGTTTGATGGTAATAAGATTATTGATTCTTATGCTACACCTTTACCGCAACCCACTTTACGTAAAATCCCTTCTGATGAGGAAATTATCAAGGGTTTTTCTACTATTGGTGTGGATTTATCAAGTCATGCTGGTAAGGATGCGACGCTACCTCAACAGTGGCAATGGTTGTATGGTATGTTGGCTACTTATGGTTTAAGCCCTCATGAGTTGTTTGCTGTAGATTTACAGGCTTTTACCGATGCAAATAATAAGTTTCATTTAGTTTATTTAAATCCTAGTTTAACTGGAGGTACGAAGACGGGTGAACGAACTTGTGGTATTCCTCCTTTGTATCCTCACTGGGTGGAATTGTTTGATTTAAAGAATATTAAGTTACCATCTTCTGGGGGAAGTCTTAGTAATAAAACGGCGCTGATTCATATTAAGTTTAGGAATATTGGTATCGGTTTTAAGCCTTACGATCTGCGTCATGCTTTTGCGATTCGCGGACATCGGTTACAGGTGCCAATTAAAACTATGGCTGATTATATGGGACATACGGTTCAGGAGCATACTAAGACTTATCAGCGATGGATGAATGAGGATACTAATTTACAAATTTATCGGGAGGTGGTTATTCACCGACACGGGACTACTAAGGAAGCTTTAAAGGAGAGGATTAAGGAGTTAGAAGCGGAAAATTTGGCTTTGAAGGCGGAAAATGAGTCTTTGAAGGGTATTTTGATTCAAAATCAGTTGGATGAGTTTTTGAGTTAGTGATAGGGGAATTGAAGAAAGATTCATTTAAATTCATTTTTTATTATTTGCAAAATTTTATCAGGTGAGGAACCATTTAAAATTTCTTCCTCGATATATTGCTTTCGGGAACGTGCAAGTGGAGCATTGATATTACCGCCCCGAATGTGAACATGGTTAATCTTTCTTTCGCTCATCCAAACATAACGAAAATATTTGTAGTTTTTTCGATTAGAAGGAAAATATTCTTCTACCCAATGATTTTTTAGTTTATTTTGTTCTGGAGCAAATGTTAATGTTTCTTCTTTTACTTGCTCCAGAACGCATTTTGGTGATTCTAGACTCTCACTAGTATTATTTAAACCATAGTTATGAATAGGTATTAAATTTGAGACTGATTCCTCAAATTTAACCTCTGTCTTGGAAAGTTCTAATTGATTTTCTAGGTGTTTTTGTTCTGGAGCAAATTCTAATATTTCTTGCTTTGCTTGTTCTGGAGCAGATCTTAATGTTTCTTCTTTTACTTGCTCCAGAACACATTTTGCTGATTCTAGAGCTTCACTGGTATTATCCGAACCATAGTTATAAATAGGTATGAAATTTGAGGCTGATTGCTCAAGCTTAAGCTCTGTACTAGAAAGTTCTAATTGAATTACCTTCATACACTTACACTTTTATTTCTATTTTTTTTCATGATCTATTCCCTCACTAGTTGTTTTTAGGTCCCACGTGAGTAACTTTTTTTTTTAATAAAAACCGCCCTAGCGCACCTTGCTAGGACGGTTATTTTGATTCATTATTTGCCCGAGATGCAGAAATTATTTCCTGTATCTCTTGCTCAAGCTCTGTTATTGCCTTTTTAAAACTTTGTTCTTTGGCAATGTTTTGATCAAGGTTTTCTTTTAGTTTCTGTCTATGCTCAACTAAATATGATAAGTATTCATGTTGCAAAAGCTTGAGCCGATCTAGGATTTTCCCATCACTGCCAACTGATTTTTTTGGGGAGTGATGGCTATTTCTCCTTCTGCTATCTTGCTTATAAGTTCCGTCCTGTTCATTCCGATAGATTCCGCTATCGCTTTGAGAGAATCCCATTGTTTCGCGGAAATTCTCAACCCTACCGTCTTGGTATCCTGTGCACTTTTCTTTGGACGCGCCATTCTCAAAGGTTTTCATAATATTTTTTTTATTATCGCATATGCAAAATTTTTAAGCATTGGCAAAATGGTTGACTTCTATTTTGCTTATGCTTAATATTTTATCAGGTTTTGCAAAAGCAAAATAACTTTTACCGCTTAAACCTTACCGGACACGCCAGTAATACTGGGAGATTGCCCACAAGTCTCGGTTTGCGGCATTTACAAAAAAAACTTAATAACTCTCTAATTGTCTATAGTTAAAACAATGATCAACAACAACCAAAATCAAACACAAGCACCTTGGTGCATATTTCGCTCCATTAGTTCGGGTTACCAGATGTGCATTGCTCGAACAAAAACCCGAGGAGAAATTGAAAGACATTACAAATCATTGAGGCAATTAATGCCAAATGCACAATTAACTATAGTCTTCACCACAGAAGACTTGCGTAGGGAACAGCAATCAAACTTTACCCAATACCTGAACGATCGCGAGTGATGGAATTCTTGCTCGCGATCGCTTTTTAATTTATCGATGAAATAGCTCTTGTGGTACGGGCGGTTATGCCCGTTATCACCTTTTCCTTTCCCCGATTCATTGTTACTTTTCTCAACTCAATCAGGCGTTGATAAATATTCTTGCGATCAGCTGCACGGCTGCGCTGAACGCGATTGATGCTCATTACTTCAAATCCCTTGTTCACACCAAACTTGTCGATCGTAACCGAGTCGCGATTAACATTTACGATAACGATTTCGGGATTCATCTCCAAATTCAATTTTAACTATCCCACGCCTTCTTTACTAATAAATCAGTTGGAAATATTTTCTGACTGGCACTATCCATCAGCTATAAAATTATGGTAAATAAACATGGTGGTATTTATCATGTAAATCTACTCCTGGGAGAAATAACCGAATTTATTATCAAAATTACTTTTACTTAGACTAATAATAATTGCTGCATTTTAATGGTTTTTCTCATTATCTGTTGTAGTACAATTGTTTTATGTAATGATTGAAGTAGTCCTCCCATAACGAGATGAAAATACCAAATTGTGAATACAATAGTGCAAAGTTACTATAGAAATAGGTGTAAAAAATAAGGTAAAAGTAAGAAATGGACTTTTAGGGATACTGGATAATTAAGAAATGAACGGAGGAATAGAGAGTGAAACCGCGCAAGTCCCTTGCTCAGCATTGGTTACGCAGTGACAAGGCTTTGAGTAGCATTATTAAAGCCGCAGAATTAAAATCGGATGACAAGGTGTTGGAAATTGGTCCGGGAAAAGGAGTATTAACTCAGCAGCTTTTAGAGAAAGTAAAATCTTTAGTAGCGGTGGAGATTGACGAGGATTTATGTAAGCTATTAGTTAAGAAGTTGGGCGATAAGGATAATTTTTTATTATTAAATGAAGATTTTTTAACTTTGGATTTACCAGCTTTAATTAAAGACTTTCCCCAGTTTCAAAATCAGAATAAGGTAGTAGCTAATATTCCTTACAATATTACCGGACCTATTATCGAAAAGTTGTTGGGCAAGATTGGTAGTCCGAATCCCCAGCCTTACGATTCAATAGTATTATTAGTGCAGAAAGAAGTTGCCGAAAGGATTGTAGCGAAACCAGGAAGACCAGCATTTGGAGCGCTATCGGTAAGGGTACAATATTTAGCAGATTGCGAGATGATTTGTACGGTACCCAGTATCGCTTTTTATCCACCACCAAAAGTTGATTCTGCTGTCATTAGGTTAGTTCCGCGAGAGAGGGAAATTGTCGCAAAGAACCCCCGTAAATTAGAAACCTTGGTCAAATTGGGATTTAGTGCCAAACGTAAAATGTTACGAAATAATTTGCAATCTATAATAGAGCGCGAAAATCTGACAAAATTATTGGAAAAGTTAAGCGTCAACCCCCAAGCTCGCGCGGAAGAATTAAGCGTCATGCAGTGGGTAAACTTAGCTAACGAATTAGAAAATCAAGATGCGTAGCTACACCTTAATTGCTCCAGCCAAAATCAACTTATACTTAGAAATCATTGGCGATCGCCCCGATGGTTATCATGAGTTAGCGATGATATTGCAAAGTATAGAACTTGCAGACCAAATAGATTTGGAAGCAAACGGTGTACAGTTGATTCGATTGCGGTGCGATAATCCCATTGTTCCCGGAGATGATAGAAACTTGGCTTATCGTGCAGCCCAATTAATGACACAAGAATTTCCCGATAGTTTTGCAACTTATGGGGGTGTGGATATTACACTTCACAAGCGCATTCCCGTCGCGGCTGGCTTGGCTGGGGGTTCAACAGATGCAGCAGCAGTTTTAGTCGGTATTGATTTATTATGGAAATTGGGATTAACCCGTTCCGAATTAGAAGAATTAGGAGCGCAACTTGGTTCTGATGTACCATTTTGCATCGGAGGAGGAACGGCGATCGCCACTCGTCGAGGTGAAGCACTTTCTCCTTTATCAGGTTTGGGAGAGATATATATAGTATTGGCGAAGTATCGCAATTTGGAAGTTTCTACAGGTTGGGCTTACAATACTTATCGCTCATTATTTAGTGGTAGTTATATTAAGGATACAGAAAGTTTAGCAGCGCGTGCGAGTGCGGTACATTCAGGAGAAATAGTTCAAGCAATTCTGCATCAAGATGGGAAAGAAATCGCGCAGAAAATGCATAATGATTTAGAGAAGGTAGTATTGCCAGAATATCCCCAAGTATTGAAGTTGAAAGAAACTTTTACGAAATATGACATCTTAGGAACGATGATGTCGGGTAGTGGCCCTAGTGTGTTTGCTTTATGCGATTCTCAAGAGAAAGCGGAAAAAGTAAAATTGTGTTTGAGAGAAGAGATTCCCTCAGTTGATTTAGAATTGTTCGTCACCCGGTTGATAAATCATGGGATTCAGGTGCAATAGCAATTGGCAATTTAAGAAAAAATTAACCACGAAGGCATTAAGAAATTATGAGTGAAGAAAAATTAAGCGAACAAAGCGAGAATCAAGAAAATCAACCAACTCCCTTACGTTGTGTAATCGGAGCAACAATGTGTGGAGGATTGGGGTTTGCACTTTATAAATTAATGGTTTCGATCGCAACAACTTTCGCGAATAAACCAGTTACCTCAGATAATCCGATGGTAGTGAGTATTTCTTCAGCAGTAAGAACTTTAGTTGTAGGAGTGGTTGCTTTAGGAACCGGAATTTTTGGCATAGTTGGAGTTGGTTTATTAGCTTTAGCCGTACAGTTGGTGATTAAGCAATTGACGACGAAAGATGAACAAGAGGTATAGAGGAAGTACTAATCGTTCCATCTCTACTACTGTTTGCGATAATTTTGTTATCTTGACTTAGTTGAACGGACATAAATATGAATTTAGCCCAGAAAAGTTTTTAGAATATTGGAACGGAGTTTATGTTAAGGAAGGAAGGGTAAAGACGTTTAGCATACCTGAATTTGCTGGTAGAGAAACTATTGATGAGCCTTTGATCGTAGTAGAAATAAAAATGTATGAGAATAAGAATCAACTAGAAATTCAGTTGATGACTGGCGAAAAACAACATTCATTCGTAGTTAAAATGCATGAAATAGGAATTGCGATTCCTAGTACACTAGAGAACATAATCACGAAGAGTATTGAAAGAAGTCGTGCTTTTGCACAACTTCTTAGTGATTTTCGGGAAGGGAAAAAAATAAATTTTCCAGTAAAATTGGACTAACTTCGATTTAAAATTTCTGCTGCTTCGATAGTACCTACATACATGGCGAAAAAAACTATCACTATTAAATAATAGTTTATCACTGTAGACAAAACATCGCTTTAACTTCAGCTAAAGGTAAATTCCACAGTAATTCAGGTTGCCATTCATCTGGATTTAACTTAGATTTTTTTCCGCGTTGATAAGCTTGCCACATTCTCTGTTTGGCAACATTCGTTTGATGGTGCAAGCGTTTGCGAATAACTCGTAACAATCCAACACCTATAAGTAAATTAAACAATCCAAATTTTGCACCCAATAGAAAAGCTTGAACTTCAGCTTCACCAATTGAATCACTACCATAACCCGTGAGAACATGAATACCGTCATGTAACTGTTTGCGACGTATACCCGTGGTTAGCGGTTGTAAATTATTTTCATCGAGAAAATCAGCCCAAGCCCTTCCAAAACTTCCTTCCCGAAGAGAACGTAATTTTTCTATTTCTACAATTTGGGGTACGTTAGCACCTCTGGTTTGGGCAAAATTATCTATAAAATCGAAAAATCCTTGAACTTTTTCTTCACTGACAGGTGAGGTAGTTAATTCTTGCATCATGTTTGTTGAGAATATCTCAATGTGGATTGTTTTGTTTTGATACCACCATGATAAAAAGTGAACCCCAAGATATACATGAAGAGAAAGTCATGAATACTCAGCACAGATATATAGATAAATTCATGTTTTAACTCATGACGAAAGTCATGGGTGTATGGTGATGGAGAAAAAAAGTAAAATTATGCAAAAAAGAATAAAAGTCAAACCCAATTCCAAACAACAAAAAATCGTCTCGGAAGTTGATGGTAGTCTTACCATACATTTAAAATCGCCACCCGTAGATGGTAAGGCAAATGAAGAATTGATCAAAGTATTGTCTAAAAAGTTTGACGTACCCAAATCCTATATCCGGATTAAATCTGGTGCTTCCTCGCGACAAAAGTTGATTGAGATTGATATTGATGAATAACATCAACCTTTCAGGTGCTTACGCAATATCAATGGCAGCTTAATCGTTAATGCCTGTAAAATTGCAACCAAAAGTCAGCAGGAAATATAAGTTGTGCGTTTAATTTCCGCCCTACTGCTATTTGGTCAAATATGGTTACGTTTATTACAAGGAAAAACCTGTTACCGTAAAATTTTAGAGCATATGGTGAAAGTCGGGCCTGGTTCGATTTCTCCCGTGCTACTGGTAAGTTTTTTTGCCGGTATGATTTTTACAATTCAAACTGCAAGAGAATTAGTCCGCTTTGGTGCTGTCAATGCTGTTGGTGGCGCTTTTGCTTTGGCTTTCTGCCGAGAATTAGCTCCAATTTTAACAGCTAGTATAATTGCCGGACAAGTGGGTTCTGCTTTTGCGGCGGAAATCGGTGCCATGATAGTCACCGAACAAGTTGATGCACTTTATATGCTCAGAACCAATCCCATCGATTATTTGGTTCTTCCCAGAGTAATTGCTTGTTGTTTAATATTACCAATATTAACTATATTTTCTTTAGTAATAGGAATTATTGGCGGAATTTTTGCCGCAGGAGAATTTTATCAGGTCGTTCCAGAGGTATTTTTAGAATCGGTGAGAAATTTTCTAGAACCATCAGATTTATATATTATCTTGTTCAAAGGCTTTATTTTTGGAATTTTAGTTGCTTTTATCGGTTGCAGTCACGGTTTAGCAACTTGCGGAGGTGCCAAGGAAGTTGGACAATCCTCTACTAAAGCTGTTGTCAGCAGTTGGGTAACAATTTTTATTACAGATTTTTTTCTTTCTCTACTGTTTTTTGAAAAACCTATATAATCACAATGGCAGCCAAAGGAGCAATAATCGAAAAGGCCATCGCCTCGGGAATGAGTGCTAAAGCAACAACCGCACTCGCGAGCAAATCACCCCGAATATTAGAAAACCATTCGCGCTTCACAAAGATACTCTTCAACAAGTCCACTTTTATTCTGTAGTGTCGGACATATTATTGTATAGGAGAATATCACGATTTTTGGTTTTTGCTCGGAGTAATCTAACACTTCAAAACATAAACGCAAATACTTTTGATGGAAATTAGGAATTAAGAGGATGGTATAAGTTGATATAAAGTTAAAATTCTACCTTCCCCATCCCTCTCTCCTTGTCTCTTCCTATCCCCGCGAGCCTTCAGTAATCGCGATGTACCTCGGTTGCGCTTTAACTCTTTCAATCCAAGCTCTCGTCGCCTTGAATCTACTTAAATCAAATCCTCCTTCATCCGCTACGTGGGTATAGGCAAATAAAGCAATATCAGCAATCGTATAACGTTCTCCAACAAAGAAAGTTTTCTCGGTTAAATGATTTTCCATCACCTCAAGTGCCCCATAACCGCCTTTACGTTTTTCTTGTAGTGCT